>JALSJA010000067.1 GCA_026989615.1 Parvularculaceae bacterium
AAGCGCCGTGCGCTCGCCCTCGCCCAGCTTTGTGGTCGCCTCGCCATTGATATAAATTTCGCCGGCATCGGGTTTTTCAAGCAGCCCTGCAAGATGCAATAATGTTGACTTGCCGGACCCCGACGGCCCGAGCAGGGCAACAATTTCACCCGGCATGATACCAAAATTGGCTTTGTCGAGAATGACAAGGTCATCGGCAAAGGCGCGGCGCACATTGCGCAAAGCCAGCGCCGGAGTCAGGCTTTTATACTCATTACTCATAGCGCAGAGCCTCCACCGGATCGAGGCGTGAAGCGCGCCAGGCAGGATAGAGCGTTGCGATGCAGGACAGGGTAATAGCCATCACCACAACAAACATAATTTCGCTGATCTGCATTTGCGCCGGCATTTCATCAAACAGATAAATTTCTGCACTGAACAAATCGATACCCAGCCTTTTCGATAAAAATTTCTCGATGGCACCGATATTGAGGCTGAATAAAGCCCCCAGAACAACCCCTGTGATCGTGCCCGCGACAGAAACCAAAGCGCCGGATAAAAAGAATATCCGCATCACGGATCCATTGGTGGTGCCCATGGTTTTCAAAATCGCAATGTCGGACATTTTATCCTTGACCATCATGATCAGTCCCATGGCGATCAACATCGACGCCACCAGCATAATAAAAGAAACAATCACCCGCATCATGCCGCGTTCAACTTGCAGGGCATTGTAATAGGCCGCATTCAATTGCTGCCATGTAAGACCTGCATGGCCGGGACCGGCGGCGAGCATGATGTCTTCGACCATGTCATCGATTTGTTCGGGATTTTCGACGCGCACATCTATGAAATCCGCGCCATCGCGGCGGTTGAAAAATAATTGTGCCTGCTCAAAAGGCATGAACACAAACAACTCGTCAAATTGCGAATTGCCGATGTGGAAAATCGCGCCAACTTCATAAAACTTACTGCGCGGCGTGGTGCCAAAGGGGGTCTCGGCCCCTTGCGCTGAAATCAGCCGCACCTGACTACCAACACCGGCATAAAGCTTGGTGGCAAGGCCCGATGAAATAATGATTTTCTTTCCGCCAAACTTGCCCTCCCCATAACCATCAAGCGAGCCGGCCACCAGATGATCTGGCCCGGTGATGAAATCCAGCTCCTTCAAGGCCTTGAGCGGCACCCCTTGCACAAAAGCGGCCCCCTCTCCATTGGCTGTGCTGGCATAGGAAAAAGAAGCCACGGTCGGGGTTGCTGAAATAACCCCCGGCACCTGACGCACCGCCTCGGCGGTTTTTTCGGCGTCCGTCAGCGGCGTGCCGAAGGAGGATGTGATCTGGAAATGCGGGTTTACCCCAAGCAGGGATTCGATCAGCTTGGCGCGAAAGCCCTGCATGACGGACATCACAATAATCAGCACCATGACCGCAAGGGTGATGCCGATAAAGGCGATGATCGATATAAGGGAAATGCCGGAGCCGGAACGGGTGGCGCCGAGATAGCGCCGTGCCACCATCCACTCAAAAGCGCCAAAGGGTTTGGCGCGGGTTGGGCTTGGCTTTATTTCTTCTGTTTCTGAAACGCCCGAAAGGTCCATTTCACTCACTTAAAATTCTGGCGGGCGGCTTAGCCTCCCTGAAGGTTCATAAAACTTTGCCAGAATGTGCCCAGATTGCCCCATCGTGCAAGGCAAAAATCGTTAATGCTTTGAAATAAGGCGAAAAACTGCTGCCACCCCCTTGAAGCAGCCCCTATAGGACGCGGGCAATCAGGCCGGGAATATTGCGCGGTGCGAAATAGGCAAGACGGCCATAGCGGTTAAAGTGTAATATCCACGCATAACGCGGCACAGTTGATTTGTTCCTCGAAGCGCGATGGACCGTAAGGGAATTATGCACCGAGCAATCCCCCATTTTGAGCCGTACAGGCGTTGCCGCGTCTTTATCGCCCGCCATTAGCCGAACATGGGGGTTTTCGGGATTGGCGATGGTGTGATCGTGCAAGCCCTGATGATGGCTACCTGCCAGATAGCTGAGCGTGCCGTTTTCCTCATCCACATCCTGCAAGGGGATCCAGAAATTCACCGTATTGAGCCAGACTTTCGGGCCAAGATAGGCCTGATCCTGATGCCAGGGGGTTTCCGTTTCACTACCGGGCATTTTGCAGATGAAATGATCAAACGCATAGCGGGCATCGCATCCCAAAAGCGCGCTGGCGGCCTTTCGGGTTTTTTGGAAAATAGCGGTTTTGAAAAGCAATGGCAAAAACCGTGTCGGGCGGTCGATCTCAGGCTGTTTCAAGGGTTTGGGAGCCTCATCATCGGACTCTTCCGGGGTGAAGGTCTCGCCAATATCGCGCGCCTTTCGCCCCTTTAAACTATCAAACTGTTCCAATAGCGGGACTAGGAGATCATGGATTTCGGCAATATCCTCCGGCCCATAAAGTCCCCGAATCACCGTGAATCCCGCATCTTCCAATTGTTCTGTTTCTGAGTTTAATTCCATAACAACACACTGCTTTTGGCTTTTTCACTATGGCATAAAGGAGCAATTTTCGCGCCATAAGCGGGAATTTTTCCGGTAAATTACCCCATTTTTGCTATCTGCGAGCGATCCGCGGGAAAAATTGGTATATTTCCTCGAATTTAGGAGAAAATTGCCCGAAAAAAAAGCCTGCCTCTGGCGCGCTTCTTTGCTCGACACCTGCGCCATTCCTGCTATAGAAGCCGCTTCAAGCGGAATGATGGTTGTCCCGAAAGTGCCTTTCACAAGACATTTGGGGGTTAACTGACCATCCTTCGCTTGGCGGATGTGGCGGAATTGGTAGACGCACCAGATTTAGGTTCTGGCGCCGCGAGGCGTGGGAGTTCGAGTCTCTCCATCCGCACCATTTTTTGCCTCGCGGGCGCATGAGCGCCCCCTCATCCTGAGGAGGCCGAAGGCCGTCTCGAAGGACGGCGGGGCGGAAATATGGGAGGGACTACATCTTGTGGTCCCGGGCTGCTGGGGGTATGTCCCATCCGCACCGATATTTTAAAAGGGCGCCCCGGCGCTCATGGGAACGAGATTTGATTGGCGCTTTTAAAAGAGCATGCCAGAGGCCAGAGGACTTACGATGGAAGTAGTTGAAAAAAATGTCGACGGGCTAAGCCGGGAATTTACCGTCAAGGTGACCGCTGCGGAACTGGATGAGAAGCTGGTCAAGCGTCTTGAGGAACTAAAAGGTCAGGTTCACCTGAAAGGCTTTCGCCCCGGCAAAGCGCCTGTTTCTTTCCTGAAGAAAATGTATGGCAAAGGGGTTATGGGCGAATTGCTGCAAGAGACCATGACCGAGGCCAATAAAAAGGCGCTGGAAGACAATAAGCTGCAACCGGCCATGCCACCGCGTCCTGATATCGAAGATGATCTGGTCGAGAAGGTCATCGAAGGCAAAGCCGATCTTGAATATAGCCTCAAAGTGGAAGTATTGCCGGAAATTGAACTCACCGATGTCAAAACATTGGAACTGACCCGCAAAATCGCGGAAGCCCCGCAAGAAGATGTCGACGAGGCCCTGCAAAATATTGCCAGCGAAAACAAAACCTACAAGCCTCGCGGCAAAACCGCCAAAGCCAAAGATGGTGACCGCCTGATCATAGACTTTGTTGGCAAGGTTGATGGCGAAGAGTTTGATGGCGGTAAAGCCGAAGACAGCCAGCTCGTATTGGGCTCCAACAGCTTTATCCCCGGTTTTGAGGAACAATTGATTGGCGTCAAAACCGGCGAGGAAAAAACCATCGAGGTCACTTTCCCGGAAGAATATGGGGCCAAACATTTGGCCGGCAAAGCGGCCACTTTTGATGTCACCGTCAAGGAAGTGCAGGCCCCACAAGAAGCCAAGATTGATGATGATCTGGCTAAAAATCTCGGCTTTGATGATCTGGAAGCCCTGACCAAGCGGGTAAGGGAGACTCTGGAAAATCAACTTTCCGGTCAGACCCGATTGCATTTGAAACGGGAAATTCTCGACAAGCTCGATGAAACCCATTCATTTGAATTGCCTAAAGGCATGGTTGACGCGGAATTTGAACAGATCTGGCAGCAGGTCCAGTCCGTTGAGCTTGATGAGGAGGACAAGGATAAGTCCGAAGACGAGCTGAAAAAGGAATATGGCAAAATCGCCGAGCGCCGCGTGCGCCTTGGGCTGGTGCTGGCGGAAATCGGCAAGGAAAATGATATCACCGTTTCGCAGGAGCAATTACAAACGGCCCTGCAGCGCCAAGCCATACAATTTCAACTGCCGGTCGAGCAATTGGCAAAAATCTATAATGAAAACCCCAGCGCCATGGCGCAATTACGGGCCCCTCTTTTTGAGGACATGGTCGTTGATTTCATTATCGAAAACGCCAAGGTGACCGACAAAAAAGTCTCCAAAGAAGAGTTGATGGAAGACCCCGATGCGGACATCTAAACGCAAGGGATAGAGGAATTTTTGTAAAAAGGCGGCCTTTGGAGCCTATCCGGTTTTGATGTCAATCAAAACCGGGCTCTAAGTCTTTGTTTTAACGCTCCTGAGCCAAGGCGAAGGGCCGGACGGATAACCGGCCTCATCCTGAGCCTGTCGAAGGAGCCGCTTATCCTGGAAACACTCTAAGTCTTTGTTTTGTCGCGTTTCCGGACGGATAACCGGTATCCACTTATCCTGGAAACGCTCTAGGGTTTGTTGAGTATCAGGATTCACAAATTGGATGAACTGTGATTCAAGCTTCCTTTTATAGGAGGTTTTGATGAATGAGTCGCGCTTTGTG
>JALSJA010000068.1 GCA_026989615.1 Parvularculaceae bacterium
CATGCAGTGGGATGAAGAGGTTTTTGGTCGCGAATATGATCTTGATATTTTCATGATTGTCGCCGTTGATCATTTCAATTTTGGTGCCATGGAAAATAAGGGCCTTAATATTTTCAATTCCTCTTGCGTGCTGGCCAGCGAAAAAAGCGCTACCGATCAGGATTTCGAAACCATTGAATCCATCGTCGCTCACGAATATTTTCACAACTGGTCCGGCAATCGCGTCACCTGTCGCGACTGGTTCCAGCTTTGCCTGAAAGAAGGGTTTACGGTTTTTCGCGATCAGGAATTTTCTGCCGATATGCGCGAGCGTTCCGTGCAACGCATCAAGGATGTGCGCCAGCTTCGGGCCCGGCAATTCCCCGAAGATGCCGGTCCCCTTGCCCATCCGGTACGCCCGGACCAATTCATCACCATTGATAATTTCTACACCGCCACCATTTACGAAAAAGGTGCAGAGCTTGTTCGCATGTTGAAAACCCTGCTGGGACCGGAGAAATTTCGCGCCGCCACCGATTATTATTTTGAAAAAAATGATGGCCGCGCCGCCACGCTCGATGATTTTCTCGACGCCATGGCCAAAAAGGGCGAGCGTGATCTGTCACAATTTGCCCGCTGGTATAGCGATGCGGGAACCCCCAAGGTCACCGCTATAGAAAAATGGGATAATGGCACTTTAACTTTAACCTTGAACCAGACAACAGCCCCAAGCCCGGGACAGGACGAAAAACCACCACGCCATATCCCTTTGAAAGCCGCGCTCATCGATCCGCAAGGCAAGATCAGCCAGGAGCAGGTTTTGCATCTGCGCGAAGCCAATCAAAGCTTCACTTTTAAGGGCCTTGAAGCAAAACCGGTTCTCTCTCTCAATCGCAATTTTTCAGCGCCCATAACACTGGAACAAAACCTATCCCTGGAGGAGCGCCTGCATCTCATCCGCCATGACAATGACGGCTTTAATCGCTGGCAGGCCGCCTGGGGCTTTCAGATGGACTATTTGCGCAGCCTGATGGGCGAGCAGGATATGGCCCATGGCGAAGCGGCTGTCGGCCAATATGCCAAAGCCCTTGGCTCCATTTTAACGGATAGTAAAATTGACCCCGCCTTCAAAGCACTGATGGTTTCACGGCCAAGCCTTGCGGATATTGCCCGCACCGCAACCATTATTGATCCGGAAAAAATTGCAGCCGCCCGTAAAACCCTGAACCTCACATTGCTCAACCATTTGCGCGCAATATTGCAACAAACCCGCAAGGCCCATCTGGTGACAGAGCCTTATAGCCCCGCCGCCGGACAAGCGGGCAAAAGGGCGCTTGCCAATGCCTGTCTTGGATTGCTGATGGCCGATGAAAGCGATGAGGCCGTACAGCTATGCGTTGTACAGGCCAAAACCGCCAGCAATATGACCGATGAAGCGGCCGCCATATTGCTGCTGGCCTGTTCGAGACGCCATGAGCGCCATGACGCCCTCAAGGCTTTTTACGACAAATGGCAAAAGGACACATTGGTCATCAATAAATGGTTCGCATGGCAGGCCATGGGCGGTGCGATTGATGAAATTATAGCCCTTACGGAACATCGGGATTTTGATCTTAAGAACCCCAACAAGGTGCGCGCCCTTATCGGGGTGATGGCGATGGAAAATCTGACCGCCTTTCATGACAAGGACGGCAGCGGCTATGTTCTGTTTTTCGACATCATCGAAAAGCTCGACAGCCTCAACCCGCAAGTCGCCGCCCGCCTGCTCGGCATTGTGGAAAACTGGCCACGCCTTGAACCCTCGCGACAGGCGAAATTGCAAGGCCATTTGCGCCAATTGGCTGAACGCCAAGGCCTATCCGAAAATCTCTATGAAATGGTGACACGGCTTATCGGCTAAATTCCGCGACTTTTGACCTTTTGTGCAAAACCCGCCGCGCTTGTTAACCCTTTATCAGGTGACAGACCCGCCGGAAATAGCGTATGTTTAACAAAAGGTTAATATCCGGGCATGAACACTCTAAAAGACCATAATGGAAATGACCCCAGCGAGCGGTCAAGCGCAGCGGATTTGCGGGCAAAACCGCTATTGAGCAGTGCCAATATTCGCTCTATCCGCAAGCTTGTTCCAAAAAGCGCAGAGCAAAAAACCGCCCATAATGGTTGGAACTTATGGGGTCTGCGCCGCCTGATTCCCGGCCAGAGCAATATCACCGCGATTATTTTGGGCGGCTTGCTATTGGGGCTGGTCATGGCCATCAGTGCCACTGGTGCCATTCGCGGGGACAGCGAACGCAAGGCGCAGACCGAACTATTATTGCGGGCCTTGGTGACCGCCAGTGCCGATGATCTGTCCGCGCGCCGCCTCGCCAATCTAGCCACATTGGAAGATATCGACACCCGCACGGTCAAGCGCACGCTGGCCAGCCATGTGGTTGGCCCGCAAACCGTGCTATATGATTTTTCGCAAAACCGTAAATCCTATATCAGCACGGATCGCGACGGACTTTACCGGCTGCGCCCGCAAGCGCTGGAAGGCTTGAACACCAATATTGCCGGTGCCGCTTTATTATCCGCGGATAGTGTCGGCGCAGCCAAAAAAGGCAATGTGTTGATGGCATGGCGACCCATGGATGATGGTCGCTTGGTGGTTGGCCTCGCCCCTGCCCGCGATATTTTTGGCCGCGCACCCTTGTGGCTGATGGCCCTGCTCGCCAATATTGCCATTCTGGCAGCGGCCTTTTCGGTCTTTATGGCTTTTCTCAAGCAAAACCGCACCATTGCCCGCCTGCAAAATCTGTTGAACAATTTTCGCGCCGACCAAAGCATGGCCGGGGCCAACGGATCTGGTCTTTGGCAATATTCCAATGCCGACAAACGGCTCATTCTGCCGCCTTCGCTTTGCCAATCCCTTGGCCTTGAAACCACCAGCCTTTCCTTGCGCGAGGCAACCGGCCTTGTGCATCCGCGTGATGCCCGCCGCGCCATCGCCCTGTGGACCGGCGCCGATGATGCAAGACGCACCATTCAGGTGCGGCTGCGCGGACCCGATGCCAAATGGTTATGGACCTTATTCCGCACCACAGATAGCGAACAAGACAAGACCCGCGCCGGATTGGCGCTGGTGCTGGGCGATGAAGCGCTGGAAGACAGCCGCGCAGCCAAAGCCGAAGCCCGCCTGAAAGATGCGATCGAATGTATCCCGGAAGCCTTTTTGTTATGGGATCGCTTTGGCCGCCTCGTCGCCTGGAACCGGCGGTTTTGTAATATTTTCCAGATTGCGCCATCGCAATTAAAAGTCGGCATGAGCGCCGGGCAATTGGCTGCTTTGAGCCAAGAGCATGGGGAGATGATAAGCCAACATTTCTGTCCCCCTGCCAATGGTCAGGAAGAAACCAATGAAGTTGCCCTGCCGGGGGATCGCTGGGGGCATATTTCACGCCGCCGCACGGTTGAAGGCGGCTGGGTTTCTATCGCCGCCAATGTCACCGATTTGAAACGCCGCGCCAAAGCGCAAAAACGCAAAGAGCGCGAATTGGAAATGACCGTGCAAACACTGGAGCTGTCCCGCGCCGAGTTGCGCGAAGCCCTGCACTCTTATGAGCTGGAGAAAAAACGCGCCGAAGATGCCAGCCGTGCCAAATCCGAATTTCTGGCCAATATGAGCCATGAATTGCGCACCCCCCTAAACGCCATTAACGGCTTTTCGGAGATTATGCAGTCGCAGCTTTATGGCCCCCTTGGTCATGACAAATATGATGATTATATCGGGGGCATTTTACAAAGCGGTCGCCATTTGCTGACCCTGATTGAAGATGTGCTGGATCTGTCAAAAATTGAGGCCGGCAAGATGGAGCTTGAAATTGGCGCCATTGATATTGAGCGCCTGCTCAATGAAGGCCTGCGTTTTGTCGAACCGCAAGCCAATGAAGCCCGCATCACTTTACAGGCCTCCGTTTCCAACCTGCCATCGATTTGGGGTGATGCTCGCGCCACCAAACAGGTTCTCGTCAACCTCCTGTCCAATGCCGTGAAATTTACCCCCGAAGGTGGCTCGGTGACAGTCACCGCGCAAGCTGATCTCGATGCGGTTACGGTTCTGGTCGCCGATACCGGCATTGGTATTCCACGCGAACAAATGCCGCGCCTTGGGGAACCGTTTGAATTGATTGAAGACCATTTTGCCAAAAGCCGTCGCGGCTCCGGCCTTGGTCTGGCCCTGTCCAAATCCTTATTGGAATTGATGAACGGATTGCTGGTCATTGCCTCCGAGCCGGGC
Source organism: Parvularculaceae bacterium (assembly GCA_026989615.1). Lineage (GTDB taxonomy): Bacteria > Pseudomonadota > Alphaproteobacteria > Caulobacterales > Parvularculaceae > S012-90. The sequence goes on from JALSJA010000068.1 coordinate 4,259, forward strand.
CGCGGTACGGTTGCAGCCTTTTGTCTGCCGCGACGGGCGGGTGTGCGGGTGCGGGTGCCGGAAATCCTGAAAGGGCGCGGCAGAATATTGACAAAAACGCCGGATGGCAAAGGCTTTGCCAAGCTTGACCGTTTCACCTTGTCGGGCGATCACAAACGTGCTGCCGAATAAAGCACTTCTGCGAAAAGTGGGCCCTTCGACAAGCTCAGGATGAGGCCGGTTTTCGGGTAAAGAAGTGCGGCCAGTCAAAGACTTAGAGCGTTTCCAGGATAAGTGGATACCGGTTATCCGTCCGGAAACGCGTCAAAACAAAGACTTAGAGCCCGGTTTTGATTGGCATCAAAACGAAAATAGGATCTAAAGGCGGCTATTTCTCGTTCCTGCCCGGCTTCCCATCGGCCTCATCCGAGGTCTGCAATCGTTCGCCTCTTTTTTGCTGGCGCTTTTGCTGAATTGCCTTGCGTCTTGTATATTCGTCTTCA
>JALSJA010000069.1 GCA_026989615.1 Parvularculaceae bacterium
TTCACCGATTTTCCCGGCTGGACGCCCCTAGAAGGGCGCGATGCCGCCTTCAAACGCTTTGAATTTGACGATTTCAATGCCGCCTTTGGCTTCATGACCCGCATAGCGATTGCTGCCGACAAGGCCGACCATCACCCGGAATGGGCCAATATCTATAATCATGTCGAAATCACGCTCACCACCCATGATGCCGGCGGGTTATCCAGCCGCGACAGAGCGCTGGCGGCTTTCATCGAAAAGGTGGCCACCAGCATGGGGGCCAAATAAACAATTTTCTGGAGAGATTTGCGCGTAAAATTTAGTATTTCTGCCACATTTTGCCTTGTTCAGGCCGGAAAATCACCCTTTGGCTGCCTTGGATTGGCCTTTCGCGACTGTTTGAAATAGTATGACACTCATCCGCTGGGGGGATAAGTCCCCGCCAGCAAATCTCAAGGGGATAAAAATGGCTGCAATTGCCCTCGTCGATGACGATCAAAACATACTCACTTCCGTTTCCATGGCGCTGGAGGCAGAAGGCCATCAGGTTTCAACCTATGAGGATGGCGCCGAGGCGCTGGACGCTATCAATACAACCACACCGGATCTGGTGATTTCCGATATTAAAATGCCGCGCATGGATGGCATGGAATTGCTGCGACGCCTGCGCCAATCCTCGAGCCTGCCGCTCATCTTTCTCACCTCCAAGGATGAGGAAATTGATGAAGTGCTGGGGCTGACCCTCGGCGCCGATGATTATGTGAAAAAACCCTTTTCCCAACGTCTGCTGCTGGAACGGGTCAAAGCGGTTTTGCGCCGGGCGCAGGCCGATACAGCCAATTCCCCTGAAGATGAAAAGCAGATGATCCGCCGCGGCTCCTTGACCCTCGACCCCTTGCGCCATGCCTGCTCGTGGAATGGGGCCAATGTCACTTTGACGGTCACCGAATTCCTCATCCTGCAAGCCCTCGCCCAACGGCCCGGATTTGTAAAGAGCCGTGACGCCTTGATGGACGCCGCCTATGATGACCAGGTCTATGTGGATGATCGCACCATTGACAGTCACATCAAGCGCATCCGTAAAAAATTCCGCGTCATCGACAAGGAATTTGACCAGATCGAAACCCTTTACGGGGTAGGCTATAAATATAAGGAAGATTAGCCCCAGCAGTCACTCGGAATTCCCGATGAGCCAACATGGCGTGAAGAAAAATTTTACTCCCCCAAAGCCCCGAAAGCCTTCGGGGCTTCTTGGTGGACTGACTTTTTCCCGCCTGACCCTGACCATTGTCATTGCCAATCTGATTGGCATGACAATCCTCTTGCTTGGCTCTCTCGGCATGACCCAATATCGCGACGGCCTTATCGCCGCCAAGCTTGAGGGCGTGCGCGCACAGGCACAAGTCATTGCCGACATCATGGCGCAAGTGGCCGCCGATGACACCAATTGCGATGCCATTGACCCATTGGAAGCAACCTGTCAGGTGAATTTGCGCGAAGATGCCGTCAATCTGGTGTTTTCGCGGGTATGGGACAGTTTTGAAGGGCGGGTCCGGGTTTTCAAGGCACCGGAAGACTTCACAAATCTCAAAATTGACAATGCCAATACATTATTGCTGGAAGATGTCGTATTGCGCAAAGACGCTTTTGACACCACAACCCTGCCCGATATTGAAGATGACAGCCTTAGCTTCGGCAAAGTCTGGCGCAATATTCAACACTCGATCATCCAGCACTGGCCATCCGGAAATTTTCAGCGCAGCGCCGCCGCCCGCACCTTGGAAAAAGAGCTGGAAGAAGCCTTTGCCGTTTCTCCCATAGCAAAACAAAGAGGTATCTCCTCAGTGCGCTATAATGAAGAAGGCGAGCTTGTCGCTTCGGTTTCCGTCCCCATTCGTAAAGTGCAGGCGGTTTATGGCGTTGTCACTGCCGAAATTGGCGGTATTCAGGGCCTTATCGACGATGCCCGCTCCGCCATCCTGCCCTTTTTCGCCCTCGCCCTAATCGCAACCTTCCTGTCATCCCTGCTGCTGACAGCCGCCATTGCCCAGCCGATCCGGCAATTAGCCATTGCCGCCGACAGTGTGCGCGAAGGCATCGCGGTTGCCGGACGGGTGCGTATTCCGGACTTTTCAACCCGCAAGGATGAAATAGGCGAATTATCCGCCTCCTTGCGCGCGATGACGATTGCGATTTATGCCCGGATTGAAGCGATTGAAAGCTTTGCCGCCGATGTCTCCCACGAACTGAAAAACCCTTTGACCTCCATCAGAAGCGCCGCCGAAACGCTGGCCATTGCCAAAACCCCGGAAGCGCAAGAGAAATTGATGGATGTCATTCAAAAAGATGTGGCCCGCATGGACCGCCTGATAACAGACATCTCGAACGCCTCGCGCCTTGATGCCGAACTTGCCCGGGAGACCCGCGAATTTCTGAATGTCGAACAATTATTGCGTGATATTGCCGATATGTATCGCGCCACCCGCAAGGATGGCCAGGCAGAATTGCAATTGGATAACCCCGATCTGTGGCCGGCTTCCAACCTTCTTGGCTCCCCGTCGGCACTGGGACAGGTTTTCCGCAATGTCATTGACAATGCCATTTCTTTTTCACCTGCCGACAGCATAGTGCGTATTCGCATGGAACTGGAAAAACAGGATGACGACACCCGCATCTTGCGGGTCATCATCGAAGATGAGGGCCCCGGCATTCCGCCGGAAAATCTCGAAAGTATTTTCAAGCGCTTTTACACCCAGCGCCCAAGCGGCACAGCCTTTGGCAATAATTCCGGCCTTGGTCTGGCCATTTCCCGGCAAATTGTTGAAAGCCATGGGGGCAGAATATGGGCCGAGAATATCGCCGAATCTGGCGGTGCCCGATTCCAGATCGAGCTTCCCTTGCGCCTATGATGAAGCCTCGCCCCATTACCGGCACTTCTGTTGCGGTTGCTATTGATAACCGCTCGCCCCTGCGCGGTGTTCTGATTATGGGCAAACCGGCGAGCGGCAAAACCGATCTGGCCATAAGGCTGGTTGGCGATTGTCCATGGCAGCGCAGCCGCCTCATAGCCGACGACCAAACCCTCACAGAGCAGCGTGATGGCCAGATAATCATGACCCCGCCGGCAAAAATAAAGGGGCTTCTGGAAATGCGCGGCATTGGCATTATCCCGGTCGCCAATAGTGAAAGCTGCCCCTTGGCGCTCATCATTGAGGCTGTAACCGAGCGCCCGCCCCGCCTGCCGGAAGCAGATAACCGCTTTGAAATTCTCGGCCATTGGGTGCCCAAAATCGCACTTTTTGCCGCAAGCGCCTCGGCCCCGGCGCGCATACGGCTTTTTTTACAAAGCCAATAATCCCCCCAGCAGCTTCCAATGTCATTTCCTGTTTGCCCAAAAGGCAGGAATGCGTATGGTAAAGTTTACCGGACGGGCTTTTATCCGGTGAATATCAGAGCGTTTCCAGGATAAGTGGATACCGGTTATCCGTCCGGAAACGCGCCAAAACAAAGACTTAGAGCCCGGTATTGATTCCATCAAAACCGGATAGGCTCTAAAATCAGGGGTTTTTCATGATCGGCATCGTAGTGGTCACCCATGGCAATCTGGCAGAGGAATTCCTCGCCGCAACCACCCATGTGGTGGGCGAGCAGCCCAATATGGAAGCTGTGTGCATCGGGGCTGATGATGATATGGAGCAGCGCCGAACCGATATTCTGGAAGCGGCCATTCGCGTCAATGATGGCGGCGGGACCATAATCCTCACCGATATGTTTGGCGGCACCCCCTCCAATCTCGCCATTTCGGTGATGGAGCGCGCCGAAGCCGAGGTGATTGCCGGAGTCAATCTGCCAATGTTGATAAAGCTCGCCCCGGAAAATTACCGCCGCACCACTAATATCGAAAACGCCGTCGAAGCAGCCCATGAAGCGGGGCGCAAATATATCAATGTCGCTTCCTGGGTCTTATCCGGCGGCAAAAAGGCCGAGAGCGCTTAACACCCGATGAATGATAAAAGCGCCCCCTTCACCAGAAAAATCACCATCATCAATAAGCGCGGCCTGCACGCCCGGGCTTCCGCCAAATTTTGCGCCGTCAGCGAATCCTATGACGCCAGAATCATAGTCAGCAAGGACGGGATAGAGGTGGGCGGCTGCTCTATCATGGGGCTTTTAACCTTGGGCGCCGGACCCGGTTCCGAAATCGAGATTAAAACCGAAGGCAGGCAGGCCCGCGAGGCGCTTGACACTTTGGCCAAGCTGGTCGCGGACCGTTTCGGAGAGAAGGATTAACCCCGATCGCTATTTACTGCGATAGGCCGGTGGTCGATCACCCCGCGACAAATCCTTATAGCGCTCGGCAAGCAGGCTTTGGCGGTTTTCCAAAGATGTTTCAGTGCCATTGATAAACACTTTTACCGGCCGCGTTGTCACTTCTAGCGGATCCCCGTCCCAGATAACCAGATCCGCAATCTTGCCGGCCTGAATCGTGCCAAGACGTGCATCCAGCCCCCAGATTTTAGCGGGGTTCAAAGTAATCGCCGCCAGACCGGCATCATAATCAAGCCCATTGGCCACCGCATTGCCCGCCAGCTGTGGCAGCAAGCGCACATTATGGGTATAGCCAATATCATTGTCATAAAATGCGATGAGCACACCGGCCTTGTCGAGCAGGGCTGCATTGGCAAGCCTTGCCCCCAGAGCCTCAAAGCTTGATGGTAGATTA
>JALSJA010000070.1 GCA_026989615.1 Parvularculaceae bacterium
ATTTATTAGAGCGTTTCCAGGATAAGTGGACCCTTCGAGACGCCGCTTTGCGGCTCCTCAGGGCGAGGCCGGTTATCCGCCCGGCCCTTCGCCTTGGCTCAGGAGCGTCAAAACAAAAACTTAGAGTCCGGTTTTGATTCCATCAAAACGAAAATAGGCTCTAGGGGGGCGCAATCTCCCTTAACCATGCCATATGAGATCATTGGCCTTTGGGGAAAATCGGTGTAAGTCTTTGATCTTTAATATTTGGGTCTCCACACCCTTGATTTTAAGGATTCGCCCGATGCGCTGTCCATTTTGCATGAATGAAGATACGCAAGTGAAGGATTCCCGCCCGACCGAAGATGGCAGTGTCATTCGGCGGCGGCGGCTTTGCAATTCCTGCGATGCCCGCTTTACAACTTTTGAGCGTGTGCAATTGCGGGAAATCATCGTTTTGAAGAAATCCGGCAAGAAATTTCCCTTTGACCGCGAAAAGCTGGCCCGCTCCGTGGCTATTGCCTTGCGCAAGCGGGAAATAGATCAGGACGAAATTGACCGTTTTGTCTCGAAAATCGTGCGCGGACTTGAATCTTCCGGGGAGAGCGAGGTCGAAACCACTAAAATCGGTCAAATGGTGATGGAAGGCTTGCGCGAACTCGACGATGTAGCTTTTGTCCGCTATGCCTCCGTTTATAAAAACTTCACCGAGGCTCGCGATTTTGAAAAATTTCTCGGTGAAATGGAATCCGGAAAGTCTTGAACAAAATGTCAGTGCCCAAATCAACGCCGCTCAATCTTACGTCTACCGGCAAGGACCCGATGGACGCTCGGCGCATGGCGCGCCTCGCAGCGGTGCAGGCACTGTACCAGATGGAGCATTCCGGCACCGGGGTGAAGCAAATCATCCGGGAATTTCAGGATCACCGTCTGGGCACCGAACTGGATGGCGCGGCCATTCGTGAGGCCGATGCAGATTTCTTTGCCGATCTGGTGCAGGGCGTGGTTGATCTGCAGGTTAAAATTGACCCCTTTATCGAGCGTCATTTAAGCGAAGGCTGGACCTTGAAACGGCTGGATGCCACGGCGCGGGCTATTTTGCGTGGCGGGATTTACGAATTATTGCGCCGGGTCGATGTCCCTTACAAAGTGGTGATTGACGAATATGTAGATATCGCCACCAGCTTCTTTGAAGCGGGAACGTCCGAGCCGGGTTTTGTTAATGGCGTGCTGGATTCTTGCGCTGGCGAAGTGCGGACGGATGAACGCTAAAACAGGGCTGCCATGGCCGAAAATCAGCAAGACGAATTCTCCCTGATAGAAAAATATTTCCAGCCCCTGACCAGAGGCCATGAGGCGGCGCGGCAATTACTTGATGATGTGGCGCTTATTGGCGATCTCGTCATTACCAGCGATATGCTGATGGCTGGCGTGCATTTTCTGCCGGAGGATGATTTTGCCTTGATTGCCCGCAAAGCCTTGCGGGTCAATATTAGCGATCTTACCGCCAAGGGGGCAAAGGCTTTTGGCTATTTTCTCTCTATCGCATGGCCCGATAATATCAACGAAGCGGATATAGAGCGCTTTGCGCAGGGCTTGCGTTTGGATGGCGAATTTTATGATCTCGACCTGTTTGGCGGCGATACCACCCGCCACCGGAAAGAGGGTGCCCCTTTGACCATTTGCGTGACCATGCTGGGGCGCACCGGGGGGCGCAGGGTGCCGTCACGCGGGGGGATGGAAGCGGGGGATTATCTTTATGTCACCGGGGTGATTGGCGATGCCGGGCTGGGGTTAAAGGTTTTGCAAGGGCAATTATCACTGGACGCGCAGGGGCAACGGGCTTTGGTTGAAAGTTATTATTTGCCGACCCCGCCAGTGGCTTTGACGGCTTCTATCAGAAGCTTTGCCAAAGCCAGTCTTGATATTTCAGACGGGTTGATTGCGGATGCCAATCACATGGCCAAAGCGAGCCATTTGGATATCAATTTTCATGCAGACAAAATGCCTTTTAGCCCGGCGGCGAAATTTTGGCTGGCTGAACAGTCAGATCCGCAAAAGGCGCTATTGTCCTTGCTAAGCGCTGGTGACGATTATCAGACCTTGCTGGCAATTGCCCCAAAAGATGCAGCAGAATTTGAAGCGCAGGCCGAAAGGCAGGAGATCAAACTGACCCGTATCGGTAAAGCGCAAAAAGCCAAAGCCAATCCCACCATCCGCCTATTATCCGGCAAGGGCCAAGAAATTCCTGTTCGCCAATCAGGCTATCGGCATTTTTGAATAATCAATGAGGCTTTGCAGGCAATGAAGGCTTACGGGCCGCCACCAGGACCACCTTGCGGGCCGCCGGTTGGTGCCGGTAATTGACCAACCGAACCAAGCAATTGCTCCCAGAAGGTAAGCTCTTTGCCGCGGGTCGGGGTTTCGCGATCAACCAGATTGATATTCATGCCATCCTCAAGATCATAGGTGGCGACATTGATCACCTTGCCCTGTTCGTCGAAATCAAATTCGACAATATAGCGGCTGGTCGTATCGGGATTATAAAAAGCGCGGGCATTGGTGGAAAAGGAAAGATAATACCACCGATCATCATTCAAAGGCGGGCGCACGGATGGCTCTCCATAGCGTGCTAAAATGCTCTCCTTGGTGTCGATACCAATCTCGGCTTCCAGCTTGTCTTCGCCGCGCTCCATGACAAAGCCATGGCGATTTCGGGTCGATACGCAGCCAGCCAATATAGCAGCAAACACAACCACAAAAATTATCCGTATCATCGAAAATTCCTCAAAATTGAAAACCCTCAAAAAAGGCCCATATTGCCCATGCCTTAAGCCGATTGGCTATGGTTAAACCGCCTTTTACCCGCTAATTGGATGACTTGCAAAGCAGTTCGACCTAAAATTACGGCAAAGTCACTTGGGATTGGGGTTTTCTCGTTCCAAAACCCATGCGGAGAGAAGGAAAATCCATGATTTTATCGCTATTTCGCTCTCGCAGCACGCGCCTAGCGGCCCGCGACCTTTATAGTGAAATCATCGCGCAGGCCCGCCAGCCCTTATTCTACGAGTATTTTGGGGTTCCGGACAGTGTGGAGGGGCGGTTTGACCTTTTGGCGCTGCACAGTTTTCTGGTGATGGCCCGGCTCAAGGGGGCGGGCGGTTCGGATAGTCCCGGGGGGCATTTTGCCAATAAGGTTTTCTCGACCATGGTCGAGGACCTGGACAGTAATTTGCGTGAATTGGGGGTCGGTGATTTAACCGTGGGTAAAAAAGTGCGGGGGTTGACGGAAGCATTTTTGGGCCGCGCTGCCAGCTATGACGAGGCGCTGAAAGCCAGCGATGGTGAATTGATGGCGCGGGCGGTTGCGCGTAATATTTTGGGTGATGAGCAATATGCCAAGAGCCAGACGGCGCAATCTCTTGCCGCCTATATTTTTGCAGTAGACCAGAAACTGGCCGGACAAAAAATAGAGCGTTTGATGCAGGGAGTGGTGGTTTTTCCGCCAGTGGCGGACTTTCTGCCAAATGCTGATAATGGCATGCATGATAAAGGGGATGGATAATGGCCATTCAGGAAGAAAATGCTGAGGAGTTTCAAATTGAGCCTGAATTTTCCCACAAGACGGCGATGGATAAAATTTTCAAAGCGCCGCGCAAATTTTCGCTGTCCGCTAATCGGGAGCAATGCGCAAAAATTGCCAAACGGTTGCAAATCATCTCCCTTGAATCCTTGACGGGCGAAATTTCCTGCACCACCAAAGGACCAATCATTATCGTGACAGGTCAAGTAACAGCAGAATTACAACAGGCGTGTGTCATCAGTCTGGATCCGGTTACAGAGACCGTTGATGAGGCATTTGCGCTTGAATTTATTCGCCGACCAGACGACGATGATGACCCCCTTGATCTGGATGCGCCGGAGTCGGTCAGCGGCGATGACCTCGACATTGGCGAAATTCTGGTGCAACAGCTCGCCTTGGCGCTCAATCCCTATCCCCGGGCTGAAGGGGCGGGCCCTTTCAAGCCGGTCAGTATTGGCGGCACTATTTCGGCCTTTGATGCGCTTAAAGAGCTGACAGAAAAAAAATAGACCCGGCTATGGATGGGCTATGGATATGGGGTATTTGGTAACAAAATGGGTAATTCTTGGATTAGGCGTTGCATGCTTGCTGAAGGCGTGTATTTTCGCGACACTTGCCCGGCCCGCGCGTTTTTGCGGTCGTAACAAGAAGGCAGTCAGGATTATATGAACAGCGCGACCCCGGTAACCATTGCGGTTGATATTATGGGCTCTGATGGTGGCATGGAAGCCACCCTTGGCGGTTGTCTGCGCTATTTGCAAAATCACGCGTCCACGCGTTTGATCCTGTGCGGTAATGAACAAAAAATCAGCGCCTTTCCCATGGCCGGTGAATTACGCAGCCATTTTTCTGATCGAATGGAATTACATCATTGTGAAGATGTGGTGACCATGACCGACAAGCCGATGTTGATGGTACGCCGGGGGCGTAATACGTCTATGTGGCATGCGATTGAGCTGGTCAAAAACGGTGAGGCTGGCGCGATTGTCTCCTGTGGCAATACGGGGGTGCTGATGGCGATGTCGGTATTGCAATTACGGATGCTGGAAGGCATTGAACGCCCGGCGATTACGGCCCTATGGCCGTCCAATCGT
>JALSJA010000071.1 GCA_026989615.1 Parvularculaceae bacterium
GAGCCTTCTGTTCTTGCCAAACGCCTGACCGACACCACTTTTGAAGCCATGTGGAAGGCGATTGAAATCGTCAGACCCGGCGCGACTTTGCGCGATATTGGCGCGGCGATCCAGACCCATGCGGAAGCTGCCGGCTTTTCTGTAGTTCGCGATTTTTGCGGCCATGGGGTCGGACAGGTTTTCCATTGCCCGCCCAATATCGTCCATTATGCCCGCTATAAGGACCGCTTTGGCAGCCACCAGACCCCGGCCACGCCATTGGTCGAGGGCATGTTTTTTACCATTGAACCAATGATCAATACCGGCAAGCCCGATGCCAAGGTCAAGCGCGATGGCTGGACCGCCGTGACCCGCGACCGCTCTCTATCCGCGCAATTTGAGCATTGCATTGGCGTCACCAAGGACGGCTTTGAAGTCTTTACAAAATCCCCGGCGGGTTTTGATCGCCCACCCTTTCAGGGGTAAGTTCAATGTCCGAACAGGCAAAGGCCGAACAGATAAAGCCCGCCGACAATCCAAATGCCGGCCATCGCCAGCGCTTGCGACAGCGTTTCCTGAAAGCCGGTATTGACGGGGTGCAGGATTATGAATTGCTGGAACTTATCCTGTTTCGCGCCATGCCGCGGCGTGATGTCAAACCTTTGGCCAAAACCCTGATCAAAAAATTCGGCTCTTTTGCCGATGTCATTCAGGCCCCGCCCCACCGCCTTGCGGAAGTTAAAGGCATTGGCGAAGCGGCGATTACCGAAATGAAAATCATCGCCGCCAGCGCCATAAAACTGGCACAGGACAATATACTGTCGCGCCATGTGATTTCCTCCTGGGAGGATTTGCTCGCCTATTGCCAGTCGGCAATCGGCTATGAACCGATCGAGCAATTCCGTATTCTTTTTCTCGACAACAGAAATATTTTGATCGCCGATGAGAAACAACAATCGGGCACGGTCAATCACACACCCGTATATCCCCGTGAGGTGGTCAAACGGGCCCTCGCTCTAGAGGCCTCCTCTATCATTCTGGTTCACAACCACCCATCCGGGGATCCAACCCCGTCCAAGGCCGATATTCAAATGACCATGCAAATCATGGACGCCGCGGCGCCCTTGGGTATTCGCGTCCACGACCATTTGGTGATTGGCCGGGGCAAGCATGTAAGCTTTAAATCGCTGGGATTGCTTTGAGAAATGATAGAAAAACGCTCCGTCACCCTGTCCGGCCACCGCACCAGCCTGTCGCTGGAAGACGATTTCTGGCAGGAATTGCAACGCATTGCCAAAACCCGACATTGCTCCCTCGCGGCGCTCATCGGCAAAATTGATGCGGAACGCCTGAAAGAAAAAAAACCACCCAATCTGTCATCAGCCTTGCGGGTCTTTGTCTTGCGGACGGTAAAGGGCGGACGGTAAAGGGCGGACGGTAAAGGGCGGCCAATAAAGCCAACAAAAACAAACGCACCACCAAAATGCTGCCTTCAGGCCGTTTGGGCGAGGGCATCAAACCCAAACTTATCCCCGCCAGTCCAATCCCCCCTATACTCCCAAACAGGCCCGCTCAATGGGACAAGCTTCGGATCCAAGACTGATACTTGCGAGTGGGAGAGGCAAGCCGGTGGGGCGGAAAAATCCGCTGGCCATCGGTCGGTTATGGACTGTCTACCAACCCATAGCGACTGACAATGTCGGGCGCGGGTGAACTCACGTTCACACCACCCCCTCTCTTTTTTCTGGACGTGTCATTCGCGCCCATCCCGTCTCATCCAAACCCCCGCTTCGATAACCGCGAAGGCGGGAATAAAGCGCTGCCCGAAATCATGGGGCCAAAGCGCTCGTTACAGAATAACCCAAATGTGACTGGCAAAGCCACAGCCAAAATGCGATACTCCCCCACCAGAAACAGGAGCCACACCCCCATGCGTATCTTCACCCCCCTCATTGCCGCTTTTGCCTTTTTCGCCGCCGCTTTTACACCAGCCGCCTTCACCCCGGCCTATGCCGCCGATATTACGGCTGTCTATTTCTACGCTGACTGGTGTACCTCCTGCAAAATCATCGGCCCGCAACTGGAAAAAGCGGTTGAGGAATTTGACCAAGCCGAAGCGGAGATCGTCACGCTCGATTTTACCAAAATGGATATGGCTTCGGTCATGGCGCAGGCTGAAATTGCCGAACAATATGGCGTTGGCGATGTGGTTATGATCGACAAGGTCAAAACCGGCTTTGCGCTTATCGTCGTCGACAAAGAAATCCGTGGCAAAATCAGCGCCGGCATGGATTCACAAATGATCAAAGACGCCTTCCGCGCCGCCCTCGCTGAATAGCGAAACAACCCGTTAGCTAAACCGCGCTAATCCCGCCATCAATCACAAATTCCGATGCGGTGACAAATTTGGCTTCATCGGATGCCAGATAAATCACCATATGGCCGACCTCTTCGGGCTCGCCGAGGCGCTTCATGGGAATTTGCCGCACCAGTTTTTGCTCGCCCTCATCGCCGCCCCCGCCCATGGCCAATATCGGATCAATGATCGGCGTGCGGGTAAATACCGGATGCACGGAATTGCAAGTGATTTGATAGCGTGAACGGGCGCAATGAATAGCAATGGATTTGCTCATCATGGAAAGCCCGGCCTTGGCCGTGTTGTAAGCAAGAAGATTGCCATCGGCAATGAGTCCGGCCACGGAGGAAATATTGATGATAGCCCCCGGCTGATTATCTTTCAGATGGGGCAAGGCCGCCTGACTGCCAAGAAAAACCGAATCAAGATCAATGCTCATACAGCGGCGGTAATTTTCAAAACTTTCCGTCTCGATCGACCCCATAGTCGCAATACCGGCATTATTGACGAGAACCGAAATCCCGCCCATGGCGCTGGCCGCCTCGGCCAAAACCCGCTTCCATGCCATTTCATCGGTAACATCATGCAACGCCGCCCCGGCCATCCCCGGATATTTTTCATGCACCGCATCGGCGACCGCCCGAACCTTGTCTTCCTGAATATCGGTAAGAAAAACCTTCGCCCCTTCGGCGGCCATCATATGGGCAAAACATTCCCCAAGCCCCTGCGCGGCTCCGGTGATCACCACTTTTTTCCCGTCAAGGCGCGCCATATCTTTCTCCTGTTTTTAAGACAGAAAACTTATAGGCGCAGCGCCCCTGAAGCGCAAAATATGAAAACAGTTAAGTCAGGGTCAGGATCCTAATCCTTGCCATCATCCCCTTCGCGAATCTGGCGTTTGGCCTCGGTCAGACATTCATCCATTTTGGCGCGAATTTCGTCATCGGAAACGGCTTCAGCGGCCTTGTCCAGCTCGCCGCGCAATTTACGAAACACATCATCATCGCCCTCTTCCTCAAGATCAGCAATGACGATAGTTTTGGCAAAATCCTCGGCAGCCTTGCCGGAAATCCCCATTTTCTCCGCTGCCCACAAGCCAACCAGCTTGTTGCGCCGCGCATGCACCTTGAACTGCAAATCCTGATTGTGGATAAATTCCTTCTCAAAGGCATTTTCGCGATCGTCAAAAGTGGTCATTTTACTCTCCTAATAAGGTCGAATTACAGGGCTTTCCCCACCAGAAATAGGGGTTTTGCCATGGCGATAAAAGAGCAAATCAATGAAAACCCCGCTTTTGTGGAATAATCCCTTACAGGCAGGACCGGAAACCCCCTTTCCTCTTTGCCGGAGCGCCCCTTCGTGCTAGCTGATGCGCGAAAAGGGATGGCTGGCGATTCTCCCGCCACAGCCCCCCGAAAGTGATTCTCAAGCCATCAGACAGGAGCCCCCCATGGCGCGTCGCAAGCAAATCTACGAAGGCAAAGCCAAAATCCTGTTTGAGGGACCGGAGCCCGGCACACTCATTCAATATTTCAAGGATGACGCCACCGCCTTCAATAATCAAAAACATGCTATAATTGAGGGCAAGGGCGTCCTGAATAACCGCATTTCGGAATATATTTTTCAGGGCATTGAACGCATCGGCATCCCGACCCATTTCATCCGCCGCCTCAATATGCGCGAACAAGTGGTCCGTCAGGTGGAAATCATCCCCCTTGAGGTTGTCGTGCGCAATGTCGCCGCCGGCACCATGGCCAAACGCCTCGGACTCACCGAAGGCGGCACCCTGCCGCGTCCGGTGGTCGAGTTCTACCTGAAAGATGACGAGCTCGGCGACCCGCTGGTCACCGAAGACCACATCACCGCCTTTGCCTGGGCCAATCCGCAGGAAATGGACGATATTGTTTCCATGACCCTGCGTATCAATGACTTTCTCTCCGGCCTGTTTGCGGCGGTCGGCATTCGCCTTGTGGATTTCAAACTCGAATATGGCCGCCAATATGAGGGCGATCTGATGCGCATCATTCTTGCCGATGAAATCTCCCCCGATAGTTGTCGGCTATGGGATATGGAAACCAATTACATTCTCGACAAGGACCGCTTCCGCAAGGACCTTGGCGGCCTGACCGACGCCTATCGCGAGGTCGCCACCCGCCTTGGCATTCTGAAAGAAAACGAAAAACTGGACACCAAAGGCCCGGTATTGGTCTCGTCCAATGAAGAAAAATAGGCGCTCACCCATGAAAGCAAAAATTCACATCACCCTCAAAGCCGGCGTTTTGGACCCCCAA
>JALSJA010000072.1 GCA_026989615.1 Parvularculaceae bacterium
AAAAATCTCGCCATTGACCGCCGCCACCGCCTTCTGCACACCCTTGCCCCCATAGCGTGTGCCGCCATCACGCAATTCATGGGCCTCATGAACACCCGTCGACGCTCCGGAAGGCACCCCGGCCCGGCCCAGCGAGCCATCTTCGAGAATGACATCAACCTCAATCGTGGGATTACCCCGACTGTCGAGAATTTCGCGGGCGGTAATATCGAGAATAGCGGTCATGGAAATAGCCTCTTTGCTGGGCCGCAGCCGATATGGCGGGGTGGAATGCGGCAAATGGAATATGGCTGGTTTTTGGCTTTTATTGCCCTGACTGACAAGAGGCATTTTGGTTGCGCTCGCGGGCTGTTCCGCGCTGCGCACTGCCCAGCGAGTGCGGCACATTGGCGCCGGGGCTGTAGTCACAGCCCTACGAGGCTAGAACGCGATCTCCATTTTAGCCTCCTTTCATCAGGAAAGAACCCATCCTGAGGAGCAAGGCCCAGCCTTGCGTCTCGAGCAGCGCCGCGAAGGATGGCGACAAGAAGCTACCAGTTTTCCACAAAGCCCCAAAACGCCATAAAATCGCCCTTTCGGGAATTTAAGCTGTATTGACGGCCAAAAAGGCTCAAATCTGGCTTACCCCCTCGAAAGCCATTTGCTCTTGCGGGTACAACCCCCATAATGGCCCCATAATGGCGCCCTATAACCGGAGTAACCTCTATGCCATCCATCTCTGGGCCTGTTCGCCGATCCGGCAAGCCAATCCTGCTTGCCATTGTGCTTTTGCCAATGGTCTTTTGGCTGTTGATCTCCAATGCGTCAGCGCAACTCCTGCGCGATGCAGAAATCGAGCAATGGCTGCGCGATTATGAAGACCCGTTACTTGAAGCGGCAGGCATCCCCCCTTCCAGTGTCGGGGTCCATCTCATCGGCGACCCCACCCTCAACGCCTTTGTGACCAATGGCCTTAATGTCTATGTTCATACAGGCCTTATCCAACAGGCAGAAACCCCTAATCAGGTACAGGGTGTGCTGGCCCATGAAACGGCCCATATGTCGGGCGGCCATTTGGCACGTGGCTATGAAGCCAGAGCCAATGCCTCCAAACCAATTCTGCTTTCCATGGTGCTGGGTGCAGCCGCCCTTGCCGCCGGAGCACCAGATGCCGGAATGGCCATGGTTACTTTGGGACAAACTGTAGGCCAAGCCAATTACCTCACCTATAATCGTGGACAGGAAGCGTCTGCCGACCAGGCGGCCCTGAAATTTCTCGATGAGGTTGGCGCTTCTGGTGCGGGGCTGGTTGAATTTTTCAAAGTTCTACGCAACCGCCAACTGACCAGCACCAGAAACATAAATCCCTATATGCAAACCCACCCCCTGCCGACAGCGCGGGTGGACACGCTCGACAGATTGGTACGGCAATCGGAATTTTACGAAGTCACCGACAGCCCCGAAGAAATTGAACGGTTTCGACTTATTCAGGCCAAAATCAACGGCTTCATGAATGAGACCTTCACGACATTGCGCCAATATCCCCTATCGGACCAATCGGACCCGGCCAAATATGCCAGAGCCGTGGCCTATTATCGCGGCGCTGAACTCGACAAAGGCCTTAAAGAAATCGATTTCCTGATTGAAGAAAATCCGGACAACCCATTTTATCAGGAACTGAAAGGGCAGATGTTGTTTGAATATGGTCGTATTGCCCAATCCGTTGCCCCCCATCGCAAATCTGTTGAAATCGCCCCGCAATATGCCTTGCTGCGGATCAATCTGGGCCGTGCACTTGTGGCCCTGAATGATCCCGATGTCTTGCCAGAAGCCATCAAGGTTTTGAATGTCGCCCTTGATATGGACCCCGATAATGCCTTTGGCTGGACCGAGCTCGCCCGCGCCTATAGTCAGGCAGGCAATGACACTATGGCCAGCCTCGCGCAGGCGGAAGCCTATTTTGTTACCGGCCATCCCGGCGAAGCCCACAGATTTGCCACCCGTGCCCTTGCCAATCTCAAACCCCACACCCCCGAATGGCGCCAGGCCAATGACATTGTGAATGCCAGTCTTGGCGCAGCCCAAAAAGACCGGAAACGCCGCAAGGACAGACATTAAGAAGCATTGCCCACGCATATGTTATGGAAATCGCGCTTTTGCACCACAAGAATCCATAGTATTGCATCGCAATTCATCTATGCTGTTCTGAACTGGCCGCCCCGCTCTCTTCATGGCGGCAAACCGGAAATATTGTTATTCATTAAGCCACAGGATCCAATTTTATGAGTTTCCCCGTTAAAGCAGCCCTATTGGGCGTTGCCGGCATCATCGCCGCTGTCAGCCTTGGCCTCAGCCTTGCCAATCAATCCACAGCCGGACAGAACGGCAAATCTCTTGATAAAGAGGCATTGACCCGGATGATGCGGGAAATATTGCTGGAAAACCCCGATATGATAATCGACGCCCTTGATGCCTATAGCGCCGATCAGTCAGCACAAGAAGAGCGCGCCATCGCCCAGAAACTGGTCAAACATCGCCCGGCTCTGCTTAGTGCTGAAAATGGCTTTGCCTATGGTGCCAGTAATGAAACCCGCGAAGTCGTCGTCGTGGAACTCTTTGATTATCACTGTGGGTTTTGCAAGAAAGCGGCTGATTTTGTTCATGATTTACCAGAGAATGAAAAAGGCGTGCAAGTCATTTTGCGAGAATTGCCGATCCTGCGGGACGAATCCAACCGGGCAGCAGAGGCCTCCCTTGCCGCCCGTGAGCAAGGCAAATATTTTGACTTCCATTGGGCGATGATGGGCTCCAAAGGGATTTTGACCGACGGCCAAATCGCCAATCACGCACAATCGGTCGGGCTTGATCTTGATCGTCTGAAAAAGGACAGTTCCAGCGATGCCGTCACCAATGCCATTCTCGAAACCTACAATATTGCCCGCGATATTGGCGTCACCGGCACACCGACTTTTATCGTCCTATCGGTTGAGGGTGATTTTGCCCGGGTCATAGGTGGCTATGATCCCGATGGCGTTATTCAGGCCATCAAGGATGCCCAAATCAGCCAGAATTAGGGGCCAACCCAGTGCAACACCCTCCCTTCCATCTAGCCTTGCCGGTCAACGACCTTGAAAAAGCGGCATGGTTTTATGGCGAGATTCTCGGCTGCCCTATGGGGCGGCGCAGCGAGCGCTGGATAGATTTTGACCTCCATGGCCACCAGATTGTGGCTCAGCTGGTCGACAAAAACGATCCTTTTTGGCAGCGCGCCATGCCCACCAACAGCGTATCGGGCCATCAGGTACCCGCCGCGCATTTTGGCCTGATATTGCCGGACAGAAAGGTCTGGCTGGACACCGCCCGGCGCTTTCAATCGGCCGGGGTTGATTTTTTGGTTCCCCCGCATACCCGCTTTGCGGGAAAGGCCGGGGAGCAAGGCACCTTTTTCGTTAAAGACCCGACGGGAAACGCCTTGGAGTTCAAGTATTTTGCCAATCCCGGTGAAATATTCGCCCCTTTCGAAGATCAAAAACCTTCCCGCTGATTTGCTAGAGCCTGTTCGGTTTTGATTGAATCAAAACGAAAATAGACTCTTAGGAAAAATCCAGCTTTTGCAGTCATGGCATCGCCCTCTCGCCACAGGTGTGTCTTTTTTGTCAGACTCTGATATTTCTACAATCTTAACCATCTCTTCAGATTGACAGTTTTCATGACTTTTCCTTAAGGTGGCCGGGAATATTTCGACCATTGGGGCGAAGTATGGCGTGTTGTCGGTTTTTTTCCGGGGATATTAAGCGCTTCAACCACTAACTAATTGGGGTTCAAATGAGTAAAATCGAAAAAGACTTGGAACGTCTCAAAACTCTCCGTGCGGCACTGCTTGGGGCAACGGCCCTGACTGTCGCTTTTGCAGGCACCGCCTTTGCACAGGATGATGCGGCCGAAGATGAAGATGGCGTTACTGTTATCGAAGAAACAGAAGAAGAAGTCGTCGACACTGGTGATACTGTTGTTGTCACCGGGTCACGGGTTAAGCGTGATACATATTCTTCCATCGCCCCTTTGCAGGTCATCACAACCGATGTTTCCAAAGACATCGGCCTGATTGACCCAACGACAATTCTGCAAGAATCAACGGCTGCTGCCGGTACGCAGATTGACACAACTTTTCAGGGCTTCGTCCTTGATAATGGTCCGGGTTCAACGACTCTGAACCTGCGTGGCCTTGGCGCTTCGCGCACGCTGATCCTTATCAACGGCCGCCGTATGGCACCGGGCGGTGTGGAAGGCGCGCCGACGCAACCTTCTATCAACCTGCTGCCAGGCTCCCTGATTGAGCGCTATGACCTGCTTCTCGATGGCGCATCCTCCGTTTACGGCTCTGACGCCGTTGCCGGTGTGGGCAATGTTGTCCTGCGCAAGGATTTTGAAGGCCTTGAGATGTTTGTCTCCGGCGACTATGCCGAGCAAGGCGCTGGTAATGATTATACTTTTTCCGCATCTTGGGGCCGCAATTCCGACCGTGGCTTCATCGGCGTTGGCGCTGAATACAACTACACCGACGAGGTGACCTTTGGTGATCGTGACTTCCTTGCTGGTTGTGAAGTCCACTATGAA
>JALSJA010000073.1 GCA_026989615.1 Parvularculaceae bacterium
CGGCCCATGGTTAATGAAAGGTTACTGGGAACAAGCTGTGAACACGGTCATGTTAGCGATTCGTGCGTCAGATGTTCTTGGTTTCAACTCTTCCCTTGATCGCTGTTTTCCGGGCTCGGCTTTGTCAGGTGTCTTAACTTGCAAACTTGGGTGCTTTGTTTCCATCCTCTCACCGCACTGGCGCTGGCTCAGCCCTTAGACAGGCCAAAGAGGTTGAAGAAAGAACTACTCGCTACTCCCTACCCGCTACTCGCTATTCCCTACTCGCCACTCCCTACTCGCCCCTTATTTCCCCGCCATCAGATCATTATCCATCACCAGCGCCCGCTGCAAAGCGTCGCGCGATTGTAGGCGGCCATAATAATCGGTAAATTCCGGCCTTGCTTCTATCGTGCCAAATTGCAGGCCAAAACCAATTTCAGACCCCACATAAATATCAGCCGCCGTAAAACGATCGCCGGTAATATAATCATTGCGCGAAACCGCCGCTGCCAACACATCGAGCATTTGCTCCTTCGAGCCATAACCAACCGTGCCGCGCTTGTCTTCCGGCACTTCGACCCCCAGCATATGATTGGCCATGGCCGCTTCTACCGGACCGGCGGCAAAAAACATCCAGCGATAATAATCGGCCCGCTCATTCATTTTTGGGCCAAGCCCGGCTTCAGGAAAAGCATCCGCCAGATAGGCAATAATCGCCGGGGTTTCGGTAATGATATTCTCCTCATGCTTTAGCGCCGGTACTTTGCCCATGGGATTGATCGCCAGATAATCCTCGCCCTTCATAGACCCGCCATATTCGAGAATTTCAGTTTCATAAGGCGCGCCAATTTCTTCCAGCACCCAGCGGACAATGCGACCACGGGACATGGGATTGGTATAAAAAATCATATTATTCGGCATTTTGAAATTCCTTCTTTTAAGGCATCCAAGCTATGCGGAGCCAGGCATGATGGCAATTGACCCGCACAGCGTAATTGTTAGTCTCATCCATCACTTTTAATTGATCGCCTAAATTTCATGCAAAACCCTTCGCTTTATCTAAAACCCGTCACTGCCGTATTGGGGCCGACCAATACCGGCAAGACCCATTATGCGATTACCCGCATGGCGTCTTATGAGACCGGCATGATCGGCCTGCCCTTGCGGCTGCTGGCGCGGGAGGTTTTTGATCGCTTGGTAGCCATCAAAGGCGCGCGCAAGGTTGCGTTGGTCACCGGCGAAGAAAAAATCATTCCCAAAAATGCCTGCTATTTTGTCTGCACCGTAGAGGCCATGCCGCTGGAGCGACAGGTTGCTTTTATGGCCATTGACGAGGTGCAACTGGCCGCTGATCCGGAACGGGGGCGGGTTTTTACCGAGCGGCTTTTATATGCCCGCGGCACAGCCGAAACGCTTTTTCTCGGGGCTGATACTATGCGTCCGTTATTGCAAAGACTGATCCCGGATATTGGCTTTGTCACCCGCGAGCGCTTTTCCAAACTGGAATATTCAGGCATGCGCAAAATCACCCGCCTGCCCCGACGCAGTGCCATTGTCGCTTTTTCTGCCGATGCGGTTTACGCCATTGCCGAGCTGATAAGACGCCAGCGCGGCGGCGCAGCGATTATCATGGGCGCCCTGTCGCCGCGCACCCGCAATGCGCAGGCTGAACTCTATCAATCGGGCGAAGTGGATTATCTCGTCGCCACCGATGCCATTGGCATGGGGCTGAATATGGATATCGATCATGTGGCTTTCGCCGCACTTGGCAAATATGATGGCCGTCAAAGACGCGCCCTTCTTCCGGCAGAACTGGCGCAAATCGGCGGGCGCGCCGGGCGCCATGTGAAAGACGGCACTTTTGGTGTCACCGGCGATTGTCGGCCATTACCAGAAGACATGGTCCATGCGATTGAGGCTCATGAATTTGATCCCGTGACCGCTTTGCAATGGCGCTCGGTCAATCTTGATTTTAATTCCCTGCCCGCTTTGCAACATAGCCTGCAAACAAGGCCGCCACGACAAGGCTTGGTGCGCGCCCGCGGCGATGCCGATGAAGAAGCCCTATACCGCCTGTGCCTGATACCGGAAATAAAGCAAAAGGCCAGCGGCGGCGCGGCATTGCGCCTGTTATGGGATGTCTGCCAGATACCAGATTTCCGCAAAACCGCTATTGAGCAACATATCCAGCTCTTGCAGGACATATATCTGCAAATCATTGACGACAGCAAAGTGCACGAGGCATGGCTCGCCCCGCAAATAACCCGCCTTGACCGCGTGGATGGCGATGTGGACGCGCTGTCCCAGCGCATTGCCTATATCCGCACCTGGACCTATTTGACCCATCGCACGGGATGGGTTGAAAATGCTGCCTATTGGCAGGAGCAGGCGCGTTCTATAGAAGACAAATTATCCGATGCGTTGCACCAATCCCTGTCGCAGCGGTTTATTGATCGGCGCAGCTCTTTGCTGATGCGCAAGCTAAAAGACGAAACCCCGCTTCTGGGCGGTGTTGATAAAGACGGAGATGTTATTGTGGAAGGTGAATTTGTCGGGCGACTGCAGGGGTTTCAGTTCATTCTCGACCCAACCGCAAAAGGCCCCCATGCCCGCGCTGTGCGCTATGCGGCCATGCAGGCGCTAAAGCCGGAGCTTGCCGCCCGCGCTGCCCGTCTTGGCTCGGTAAAAGATGACGGGCTCGTGCTTCGCGATGACGGCACTATCTGGTGGCAGCTGGCCTCGGTGGCAAAGCTCTATAAAGGCGCGACACCGTTTCGTCCGGAAATTCGTCTGCTGATTGCCGAGACCCTGCCACCGCAAGCGATTGAAACTGTGCGCGAGCGGATTGAAACATGGTTTGCGGATCAATTACGCGAGCGGCTGATGCCGCTTTTATCGCTGAATGAAATGGTCAACCGGCCATCGACAGAAGACACCAACAGCCTTGGGCCCGGTGCCCGTGGTATTGGCTATCGGCTGGTGGAAAATTTCGGTGCCTGCTCGCGGGCGATCATTGCCGATGATGTAAAGGCTCTGGATCAAAATGAGCGCGGCAAATTACGCAAGCTCGGTGTGCGCTTTGGCGAATATACCATCCACATGCCCGCTCTACTGAAACCGGCCAATGCCAAAATGCTGACCCTGTTATGGGCGCTCTGGCAGGACAAGGACCCGCAAAGTTTCGAGCCACCAAAAGCCGGCCTCACCTCGGTGGCACTCAATAACGACTACCCCCATGCCTATTATTATGCCTCTGGCTATCGCCCGTCCGGCACCCGCGCCGTGCGCATCGATATGCTGGAGCGCCTTGCCGAGCTTATCCGCAAAGCGCGCATGGCCTCGCCCCATAAAGAGGGCTTTATTGCTGACGCACAAATGATGTCGCTGGTCGGTTGTTCCGGCGAAGATTTTGAAGGGATTTTGAAATCCCTCTCTTTGCGCAAAAATACTGTCTCTCTGGACAAGCAGACTTTCGAAAAACGTCTGGAACGCAAGGCACAGGAACTGGCCGAGGCGCAAAGCAAAAAAGCCGGGACTGCCAAAGGAGAGAAGGTTTCTCAAGAAAAAGAGGCGGACGCCAAACCGGAACCTTTGACCAAAATGGCTGCAGAAAATATCGCCGCCGATATGGCAAAAGAAGCGGAGCAAGCCGCCAAGGAAAAAGCGCCGGATCCCGCACCGGTTGAAGCGGGTAAAATCAGCGAAGAAAAGGCCTCAAAGTCTGAAACAGAGGCTGAAACAGAGGCGGCAATAGCGACCACAACAGAAACTTCCCCGGAACAGGCAGAAAAACAGGAAGAAGAAAAAATTGAGCTGACCTTGTGGCGCATGGCCCCGCGTTTCGCACGCCCTCGCCATAAGCCATCGCGCAAACCCGCCGACGGCCAACACGCCAAGGGCAAAAAGCCTTTCAACAAAAAAGGCAAGCCCGGTCAACGCAAAACCGGCTTTGGGGGCAAGCAGGAAATGCGCACCTATACGGCAGGCCCGACCCACAAAAAAGGCAAGCAGATAGACCCGGATTCGCCTTTTGCTGTGCTGGCCGGATTAAAAGACAAGGATTGATTGTCAGGTTTTGAGCGAGACAGAAAACACCCCCCAACGCCTCGACAAATGGCTGTGGTGCGCAAGATTTTATAAATCGCGCTCGCTGGCCAGCAAGGCCGTCAGCCAGGCCGGATTGCGCCTCACAAGGGGCGAGACCATAACCCGCATCACCAAACCCGCTTTTGCCGTGCTGCCAGACGACATCCTCACCTTTACCAAAGGCCCGCACACCAAAATCATTCGCATTATTTGTTTGGCGAAAAGACGCGGGCCCGCACCAGAAGCCCAAACACTCTATGAAGATTTATCCCCGCCCCCACCACCCCGCGAGACAAAACCAACACCAGCCTTTTCAAGAGAACAAGGCACAGGCCGCCCAACCAAACGCGACCGCCGCCAATTGGATGCATTGAAAGAGCGGAAGTGAGGAAAAAAGTAGCAACTGTGTTTATGCTGGTTCTCTTTCATTATAGAATCCATTCCTTTTGATAATGGCATTCAGGGTGATCAACAGTTTTCTGGCCGTTGCAATGACGGCAACCTTGA
>JALSJA010000074.1 GCA_026989615.1 Parvularculaceae bacterium
CGCGATCTTTCTGCTGGTGGCACTTTCCGCCCGGGAGATTGTGGCGGAAGGCGGCTGGTCGGCATTGCAGGAGCGGCTGCAACAGCTATGGCGCGGCGGCGCTGAAAGTGGTTCGCAGGCTCCGGCAGGTGAGGGGGTCTTTGCGGGCAGGGTGCGCTATGTGGTCGATGGTGACAGTCTTTATCTGCAAGGCGAAGAGCGACAAATACGCCTGTGGGGCGTTGATGCACCGGAACGTGACGAGGCGGGCTATGGGGCGGCGACAAAATCTCTACGCGAGATTGCATCCGGAGAATATCTGGAATGTGTGCAGGTTGATATTGATCGCTATCAACGCATTGTCGGGCGCTGCTTTATTGGTGACAAGGACAGCGGCGGGGAAGTTAATGCGCTGCAGATTTGCTCTGGCACGGTCGAGGAATATAAATATTACTCCAAAGGCTTTTATGCGCGCCAAGGGTGTTAATGAAGTTATTAATAGGGGGAATAACACATGTTACGGCTTGTGCATCGGTTAACGGCTTTGATTGTTCTTATCTTTCTGGCTGTGCATATCAGCCATCATTTGAGCGGGATTTTTGGCGTTGAATTTTATAATGACCTGCAAAAGAAATTGCGTCTGGTTTACCGCAATCCATTCGTCGAGCCGTTAATCATTGGCGCAGTTATTGTACAGCTTATTATTGGCGTTGTTCTATGGGTTAAATCTTTAATGCGGCAAAACCCGCGCGGGTTTTGGTCATGGCTACAGATCATCTCCGGGGCATTAATCTTTCTTACGGTCAGCCAGCATCTCACCGCGCATTTTCTGGCGCGCGTCGATCAGGGCCTTGATACGACATTTTACTGGCCGTTATCGGTGATGGACGGGCCGCCATTCATCTATTATTTCGCGCCATATTATTTCCTGATGGTTGCAAGCGTCTTCGCCCATGCTGGTGCAGGCTTGCGCTATATCTTAATGGATCGGGGCCGCGAAAAACTGGCGGATTTGGTTGGCATTGGTTTCATTATTTTCGGTCTTGGTGCCGGTGTGATGATCGACCTGATTCTTGCGCAGGTCTTTTTTACGGCGGAACTGCCACCGGAGTGGGTAGAGTATTTGCGGCTGTATGTGCCTGATTATGCACGCTGAAAGCGCTATTTGGCGGCACGGATAAAACGCGCACAATTTATATTGTCGCAAATTATATCGGGCCATGCTTTTGGTTTCAAAGGGAAAGCTTAATCGCCCTCCAATACGTCGATCCTTAACAGCCTGCGCAAGCGCTGCATTTCTTGTGGTGTGTAGCGCGCCTCTTGTGCTTTCAGGCATTTGGGATGCAGCGGATTGCCTGCGCTTTTCCTGTGTTCGAAAGTCACATTGTTGTTGAGAAGAATAGCGTCCAGCCTTTCCATTGCTGACAGCCAATCCCCTCCACTGGTTTCATGCTTGTCATGCGATAAGGGGCATCGGGTTTGAAGTTTAATTGATAGACAACATGGTCGCTATCTTGCGTGTGTCTGCAACCGAGGGTGACGGATTTAACCTCCCCCCAATTCTGCGTAGCTTTACTGGCCCAAGGCAGAATTGAATTGTGCTGCATGCCGTCTTTTGTGATCAGTGAATTGGCGTTGAGGTTTTGTGATATGAGCGCGCTCATGGCGAGCGTGCTGAGCGCTGCAATATTGCGAAAGAAGCGAAATTCTGACCGGAAGTGCTGGTAGATATTCTATCGGGGATGACGTTTTTTTGCGCGGCTTTCGGCGTCTAAATAGCTTATACGGAAACTTTAGGAACACTTTGTTGTTGATGGACATATAGTCGTGGATGAAAATCTGTGCTTTTAAGCTCGGGGAAACGAGCAAAGGAATGTACCTGGAAACTGTATGGGCGAGAAGAATGATTATAATCAGAAGCGCTATTGCGTTTGTGCTCCGATCAAGATCATAAAACAGAGCAGCCTGCTTTTGCGCCGCTGACAGAACGGTTTGCTCATGTAATTTGTCCAGCCAGAGATAGAACGGAAAAGCGAATAAAACTCCGATCACTGCGAAAGCTGGCGTGTTGTAACGATAAAGCCAGGAGGGCTTACTGGTGAGGTCAAACTTGAGGACAAAGTTGGCAATTTCTTCAGGGATATTATAGTCGTCAAAAACCTTCCGAATCTCACCTCTGGTCAAAGGCATGGCCAGCAATTCTAACAGCATGATGAGAATATCCTTTAGAATCTCAATTCAGTGAAATTATAAGGTCTCTGTGTTGTAAATAATAGAGTCAAAAAAAAAGGGGGCTTTAGCTAGCCCCCCTTGTCTTTTGAATGTAATGGAAGCCTATTGCGAGTTCGGCACTTTTGCCCATTTGCCCGGGGCGGTCTGGACGCATTCGCCGGGTTTTGCTTTGGCGATCAGTTTTTCTGCTGTCAGCTGGGCGGTGACTTTGACGGTGACGCCGTTTTGTTGGGCGAGATCGGCATAGATGGCTTTGCGCTGCTGGTTGATGGATCGCATTTCGCGTAATTGTTCGGTGCTGGCTTTTTGGCCGCTGACGACGCCGAGATAGCCATCGACCTGCTCGCCGATAATACATTGGGATTTGGCATCATTGATGATTTGATTGGCGGCGGTTGCATTGGTCAAAAACGCTGCCATGGAAAGCGTCAGGACCAGCAGGAATTGTTTTAGATATTTTGTCATGATTTCTTCCCTCCCCGATTAGCCGAAAATGTCCGGATTATCGGCAATCAGATTTTCAATTTCGCGATCAAGTTTGATGCGTAATTCCTGTTCGATTTTGACATTGAGATTGATCTCAATCGGTTTGTCCGGTGCCTCAATTTTAATGGTCGCGCAGCCGGCGACGATGGCCGCCGCAAGGCTTGCAATGCTGAAAAGATATATTTTCTGTCTTACCATTATTTTGTCCCCGTCAGGCAGCAGGCCCGCATTGCGTAAACGAAAAGGATTTTGATTCCCTGTCTGTTGTCCGGACTATAGCATGAAAGCCAAATATGGCGAAAAGATTGCAGAAGAGATGATAATTTTGTGAGCACGCCCCCTGCGCGTTCTTAATTTGTCCACTAAAACAAGGGGGTTAGCGGGTTTTATTTCTGCCCCGTGCCGCTGGCTTCCTCAATCGCCATCTCGACGCCGATCTTGCGGTTTAGCTCATCCAGTACCTGTTGGCCCGGTCTTGTGCCGGCACGAAATTGCTGTATCAGGCCGGAAATTGGCGCTTCAATATTAATGCTATATTTGATCGGCACACCGCCATAAAGGTCAGGGTTTTTGCCTTCCATGCGCAGGCCTATTTCAATCTCGCCATCGAGATCGCCGTTTAGCGTCATGGTCAGGCGGTCAAACTGGAACTCGCGCAGGGCATCAACCGCCAGCTCGCCGGAACTGCCAAGGCTGGCGCGGGCACTATCCAGCGCCTTGCCCTGATAGCGGAAGACCCCACCGCGCGTGGTTGCCAATATGCCGTTTGCAACCTTTGCGGCCCCGCCTTCAAATACCAATGGTAATACGCCATCAATGCGCCCTTCGGCAGAAAGCCCGTCCATATTGATATAGTCGGCCAGAAGTGCAAGGTCGAGACTTTCCACCACCATGGATACATTGGAGCTTTCCATGCCGAGAGGAATGACCCCGTCGCGAATACGCAACACGCCGCCAAACCATTGCCATTCGGCATTGCGCAAATAAAGCGTGTCATCGCCGGTAAGTTCAAATTCAACCAGGCCGTTTTCAAGTTTGAGGGCATCAAGGTCAATCAAATCAACCCGTAACTGTTGCAGGCCGCTGCTGCGCAAGGGGAAGAGGCTGTCAAATACCGCCTCGCCGGTGACGCCGGCAGTTTGGGTGATGGCGCGGGTGGGACCGTTAAAGGTGAGGCTGTCAAGGCCGATACGGGCGCTGGAAATGACCTCGTCACCTGTGATTGTAATTTCAACCTGCCCCGAGGTCGCGCCTGTTGCATTTTCCAGAAAGCCTTTGACCGCCGGGGTCAAATCGCTGGGTTGCAGCCCTTTGGGGTCAAAGCGCAGATCATCAAAATGCAAAGATGCATGGCCCTCGCCTTTTTCGAGATTATAGCGGCCTTCAACATTGGCAAAGTCGAAGCTTTTATGGGTACTGCCCCCCTGCCCCGTAGTGGCAACGATGCCATTAAAATTGAGCTGGTTCAGAGCGAGCAAAGAATTGCCGCGAAAAACAAGGGTGTTGTAAAATGTGGGTGTAGACAGATCATTCGCTTTGGCGCGATTGATTTTTGTGGTCATGCCAAGGCGGCCATCGCGAATGGTAATATCTGAGCGCGCTTTAAGGTCGCTGACACGCACCAGCGCGTTGATTTGGAAGCTGCCGCCGGAAAAACGGGCAATTGCCTTTGCTTCATGGGGCTTTATATCAAGCGCAAGATCAATGACGGGTGGTGCGCCAAAGATTTTTGTTGCGCCGGATGTAAAGCGCGCGCTTTGTCCGGAGATTTTTCCTGATAACAGCAAAGTTGTGTCATCGCTGCTGTCGATGATAATCACGGGATTTGCCTGAGACTTACGGCAAAAGCGCGCCTGCGTCATGCTGT
>JALSJA010000075.1 GCA_026989615.1 Parvularculaceae bacterium
TTGCAAGCGCGCATTGGCGTCGCCAATAAAGCGCACCCGACCCGCTTTGATATCCTCAACCCCTCCGGTCGGGTCCCACAATTTCCCGTCCATGGTCAGATAAATTGCATTGATGGTAAAATCCCGCCTCAACCCATCAACGGTCCAGTCCTTGCCAAAAGCAACTTGCGCATGGCGGCCATCGGTTGTGACATCCGCACGCAGGCTGGTTATTTCAAACAATACCCCCTCAATCACCGCCGTTATTGTGCCATGGTCAAAACCGGTGGGAATGGCGCGTATATGCGCCTCGCGCAAGGCCTGCACGGTTTCATCAGGCAATAAATCTACCGCCAAGTCGAAATCTTCCCCCGCTGCGACCTTGGGCGGCAAGCCCCGCAGACTGTCGCGAACCACGCCGCCAACAAAACGCAATTCAGCCCCGGCAAATGCCGCCCGTAATTTTTGGCATATGGGGTGTGAGACCCAGACAAAATTCTGCTTCATGGCACCTGCTATAGGAGAAAAGTCAGCCACAAACCTATCCTTTAACTTTTCCCCATAAGCGACAGTCCTTCAGCCCAAGCCAGAGCCAATGTATGGATCATGCCAGCTGTCAGGCCCCAAATATGCCATTGATCAAAATGCACCGCAAACATTGTATAATCCGTGCCATTAAACTCATGGGCTTCAGGCTGGTGGTTTTTTAAATCCAGCAAATGTGACAGGGGCACCTCAAACAAGGTCTCAACCTCCCGCTGACATGGCTTTAATGGCACGCTTTCCGGCACGACCCCGACAACCGGCGTTACCCGATAGCCCTGTCCGCCAAAATGCTCCCCCAATATGCCAAGCACATTGACTTTATCACGCGGCACACCAATTTCTTCTTCGCTTTCACGCAAAGCCGTGGCCAAACGGCTTTCATCCCCGGCATGAACCTTGCCGCCGGGAAAGCTGATCTGACCGGGATGGGACGGCATGCCCGAAGCGCGCAACATAAAAACAACCGAAGGGCTCACCTGGTTTTTGCGCTCGATAATCGGCATTAAAATCGCTGCCGGTTTTTGTGGTCGCTGGCGACGCTGCTCCATAAAGGGGGTGCCTTCTGCATGGGGGTTCAATTCCTCAAACAGGCGCCTTGGGCTTGGCAAGGCCTTACTGGCAAGGCCGCATTTCAATATTTCTTGCCAATCATCCGGCAAGGGAGATGGGTCAATAACCGAATTGTGCAGCGTCTTATCCATTATTGCTTTTCTTTCTTTGCGGCTTTCATACCTCAAACCGGTAAAGGATAAAACACACCTTCACTCCACACCCCTATTGTACCCTTTTGCCTATCGCTTTTGGCCAAAGCCGCCAAATCATACCATGCATTGCGGGAAAATCGCGCCTGCAAATTACGTCGCACAGTTACATAAGGCGCAGGTGTCGGCTTACTTGACCCTTCCGGGCGGTAATCGCGAAATGCAAGCGGATGATCGGGGCCAATGGTAAAGCGCTCACCAAGATTGGTCTGCACCAGAATGTTCTGGTCCACACCCTCACCCTCGGCCTCCAGCAGGGTGATGATGAAAGGCACATCCTCCACAGTAATTCCAATTTTTTCGACCGGCGTCACCAGAAAATAATCATCCCCATCCCGGCGCAAAATACGGGCAAAAAGCTGCACCAATTGCGGGCGGCCAATCGGCGTTTTTTCATGCACCCATAAACCGTCGCGGCGGATAACCAGATCCATAGTCCCGCAATGCTCGGGATTCCATTTTTCAACCGGCGGCAAGGGTGCCGTCAAAGCATTATCACCCAGCGCCCCCGCAAGTTTCAGCAGATTTTCCATGGTCACAATGTGACGCTGCCGCCCCTTGAAAACAAGAGGCGGCAGCCAATTTGATCATTGGAATTGAAATTTACCGTGGCGAACATTCAAGGCAACGGACATAGGTCGCCATCGGGTCATTGAAGCTATTTTCAAACTCGATCTGCGCTTCCAGACCACGCACCACGCGCTCAATGCTGGACTGGCCAACAAGGCTGTCCGCCGATGCAAAAAGCGGGGTTTGCTCAAACTTGATCAACCCTGCACGCATCGCAGCACCTTGGAGGCTTTCAATGAATTTCTCAAACCGGGTCTTGGTTTCTTCTACCGTAACCTGATCGAAATCCTCTTCGATACCCGCCAATGTGGCCGCAGCCAGAACGGCATCATCCAACGTGCCAAGCTTGTCGACAAGACCGAGCTCCAGAGCTTTTTCGCCAATCCACACGCGCCCTTGGGCAATTTCATGAACCGCATCGCGCTCCATATCACGACCTTCGGAAACAATGCCGAGAAAACGCTCATAACCGTTCTCGATTGAAGCTTGAATAACTTCGGCAAAATTATCCGGCAGGGCACCAATACCGGCACCCATAATGGGGGCCATTTCGGTCGTACCAACACCGTCCGTATAGACCCCGGCCCATTGGGCGGCATTTTCAAATGTCTGTATATAGCCGAAAATACCAATCGAACCGGTTACCGTTGTTGGGGCGGCCCAAATCTCGTCGGCATTGGCTGAAATCCAGTAGCCGCCGGACGCTGCCAGCGATCCCATGGAAATCACCACCGGCTTTTCGGCTTCTTTCAGCTTGAGCACCTCGGAGCGAATAATCTCGGACGCAAAAGCCGAACCGCCCGGGCTATCCACCCGTAGCACAACCGCCTTGATATCCTCATCTTCACGGGCCTTTTTCAGCATCCGGGCAATCGTGTCGCCACCGGCAACCCCGACTGGCTGGTCTCCGTCAATAATGGTTCCCGCCGCGGTAATAACTGCAACATTCGGCACATCTTCACGATCTTCAGCCTCTTCAACAGTCGTCAAATAGCTTTTATAGCTGATTTGAATGAAGCT
Organism: Parvularculaceae bacterium; assembly: GCA_026989615.1. Classification (GTDB taxonomy): domain Bacteria; phylum Pseudomonadota; class Alphaproteobacteria; order Caulobacterales; family Parvularculaceae; genus S012-90. The sequence goes on from JALSJA010000075.1 coordinate 2,877, forward strand.
TTTATCGTCCTCATCCTTGCCGACAATATCGGTGATGAAGTCGATCTGGTCCTGGCGGGCCATCAATTCATCAATCAAACCGGCATCAACGGCCGCCTTGGCCATATCCCCGCCTGCAGCTTTGACAAGCGCCGGCATATTATTCACATAGGCAGCGACATCGCCCTGATTAAGACCACGGGCTTCTTCAACGCCATTGACATAATTGCTCCAAAGCACGCCAAGAAATTCCAGATTGGCCTGCTTGGCTTCCGGTGACATATCACTGCGTAGCACAGGCTCCAGCGCCGATTTATATTTGCCGACCCGGAACACATGGCTGGTGATTTTCAATTTTTCGAGCAGTTCTTTGTAATAGGTGCGGTAAGACCCGTAACCGATGATGAAAATATTACCCTGATCATTCATCAGGACTTTATCCGCCCGCGAGGCAATATAATATTGCTCCTGAGTATAAAAATCACCAACGGCGACAACCTCCTTGCCACTTTCCTTGAAGCGATCAACGGCATCGGCCACCAGATCCATTTTACTGGCATAAATCGACGGCACAATCAGACCGCCAAGATCAAGCACCAAAAGCTTGATGCGCTCATCATCTGCGGCCTTGTCAATAACCGCGACAATGTCATGTACGGACTGCTCGCTGGGGGTCGAGGCGCCATAGGCTTCGCGCAAAGCCTCGTCAAAGGGATCTACCTCGGCGGCTTGCTCGACCAGAATACCATTGGGATTAAGGACCAAAGCGGCCCCATCCGGCACCTTGGCCACGGCCGCAGGGTTATCCCCGGCCATCTGCTCATTAATGCTGGTCAACAGACCGATAAAGACCAATAGAATGATCAAAAACAGAATGGATTGCAAAAAGAGTGAAAGGCCAATAATGACCTTGAACAGCCCTTTGAAAAAACCCCATAGGGTCAGTTTGGAATTCTCAACCGTCATGAATGTCCCCTGCGTTACGCATTAGAATACCCCTGTCCCACGATTGGACAGCGTTCAGGACCCTAATTTGAAGGGATATTTGTTAACATTCAATCCCAAACAATGACTCTTCGTCCATAATATCGGGAAAATCCCCCTTGGTAATTGTCAAATCGCCCTAATGGGGTGAAAAAGGACTGGTTTTACAACTGATTACAGGGCCATCCATGGGCCATCACAAAAGCAACAGGTTGAAACAAGATGAGCACACAACAACAAACATCCGATCTCTTGGCTGAATTCGAGCGATTAAGCGTCCATTTACGCAAAGCCCGCTCTACCCTTGGCGAGGTAATTTTCGGTCAGGAAGAGGTGATCGACCAAAGCTTGACCACACTCGCCGCCGGCGGCCATGGCCTGCTGGTAGGGGCGCCGGGACTTGCCAAAACCCTGCTGGTGGAGACCATTGCCATGGTGCTTGGCCTGTCCGAGCGACGTATTCAGTTTACGCCCGACCTGATGCCCGCAGATATTCTGGGTGCGGAGGTTCTGGAAGAAGCCAGCGATGGCAAACGCTCTTTTCGTTTTTTGCCAGGGCCGGTATTTTGTCAATTATTGATGGCCGACGAAATTAATCGCGCCAGCCCGCGCACCCAGTCAGCCCTGTTGCAGGCCATGCAGGAGCATCATGTCACCATT
>JALSJA010000076.1 GCA_026989615.1 Parvularculaceae bacterium
GCAGAAGCGCTTTAATCCGGCCTATGATTTTTGGCCGGCGTATTCATCCACATCATCAAAGGCTTTAGGGGAAAAGCCCAAGCCGTTCCGGCAATGATATAATAAACCAGATAAACCAACAGGTTTTCCGGCAGAAAATCAGCAATAGTGACGACCAGGCCAAAATAGAGCAGCAAGGCCGGTAAAAAAATGGCAATTCCGATCAGTTTTTTAAGTCGGGGATTCATAGCGGATGGTTTTACCTCAGACAGTATTTCTGCCGCGAAAAAGGATAGACGCGCCCTTCGGCAGGGAATAAAGCAATAATGCAATCTGATATGGGCAATATTATGGTCAAAGACAAGCAGCCAAAAAGCAATTCTCAAACTTCCGATCAGCCCCATTATGGCGCGCGCAATCACAAATCCGCGAGACACCTTGCCCTGTGGCTTTATGCTTTGAGCGCCCTTGTTGCGCTGATGGTGATGGTGGGCGGGGCTACGCGGCTCACCGATTCAGGTCTGTCCATTACCCAGTGGGATTTGCTGATGGGGGCTTTGCCGCCCATGAGTGAAGAAAAATGGGTTGAGGAATTCGAGCTATACCGGCAGATCCCCGAATATGAGCATGTCAATAAGGGCATGAGTCTGGCTGAATTTAAGGGCATTTACTGGTGGGAATGGAGCCATCGTAATCTGGGCCGATTCATTGGCATGGCGTTTTTAATTCCCTTTTTAATTTTCCTATGGCGCGGGGACATCGCCTCCCGGGGCTTGAAGCTTAAGCTTGGCGGCGCATTTGTCCTGCTTATGGGGCAGGGGCTGATGGGCTGGTTGATGGTAAAAAGCGGCCTTACCGAGCGGGTCGATGTCAGCCAATACCGATTGGCAGCGCATTTATTTCTCGCCTTCCTGTTTTACGCCGTGCTGTTATGGATGGCCTTTCATCTATCCCTTCGCCGCTCTGGAAAACCTCTTGTGAAAGCGTTTCAATGGGCCCGCTGGCTCACCCTTCTGGTTTCTATCCAAATATTGCTAGGAGCCTTGGTCGCAGGCTTGCGTGCAGGCAAGACATTCAACACCTGGCCCCTGATGAGCGGAAATTTCATACCGGAGGGATATTTCAAATCTCCCGCTCATTGGCAGGATATTTTTGAAACCATTGCCGCTGTTCAGTTCAATCACCGCATCATGGCTTATATTGTGATATGTGCCGGCTTTGTTTTCTGGTTTTTCACACGCCGTTTCGGTAAAGCTGCCTCGCGCCGTGCCGGCTGGATTTTAATGGCGCTCACCGCGCAAATGTTCTTGGGCATCTGGACTTTGCTCAGCGCCGTACCTATCGGGCTGGGCCTCGCCCATCAATTGGGCGCGCTTGGCGTACTCAGCCTTTGTGTTTATTTTCTTTACTGGTCGGCACCGGAAAGCCCCGGAAGATCAAATGCTGAATCCAGTTGAAAGGCGGGTAGGCCTTCCTCTTCATCTGTCTCGCGCGGTGGGCGCGGTCCCAATGTTATCGCCTCTTGCCCGTCACTTCCCTTTGAAAAGCCCGTCCACGGGGCAAAATAAAGATCATGATTGCTATCAATCACAGCAATCGCACCATTGCGATAGATGGAACCAAGATTGCCACCCGTCATTGTAAAATGTTGAACAGCCTCAACCGCATCACGCCCCCTATTGGTCATAAAATGAAAACCTTTGCCTGAATCTTGATCATCAGCAGGCAAAACAATCCCTCTATTATTTGAAAAAGCTATCAAAAAAAGGCCGCGATCTTTTTCACGAAAGAGATCAAATTCAAATCCCTTTCCCAGATTGGGGGAAAACCTCTTTATAATATCACCATCAACACTCGCTTCAACAATATTTCCCTTTCTGGTTGAAAGGAATAAACGCCCGGTCACAGGGTCGAATTTGCAAGCACTATATTTCGCCTTGGCGGATAAAGGCGTTACGCTATTTTCATTATCAAATTCCCGGTAAATGGCATGGCCGCTATTCTGGATAAAAATACCGCGCAAGCTATCCATCATGCAAAAGCCCGATATTTCTTTATCGTCAAGAGGATAGCTCGATACTTCTGCGAGCTCGGTACCATTATTGTTTTTGCGAATGGCCACAAGTTCATTGCGATTTCTATCCGGGGCGAAAATCAATGCTTCATGACCTTCCGGGTAAACAATATCCGGTTTGACAAAAAATGCGCCGGGCACGGCCTGTGATGCAACGCCTTCAATGGAAATAAAAACCAATCCGGCCTCGCCATTGGCGGCAACAATTCCACCCTCATAATTATTCACCGGGTGATGCCAAAACTGAAGGCCACCTATATCACCCTCAAACTGCCCGATATGATCAATTAATTGTATTGCTTTACTATCGGTCATTTGCTCACCCTCCGAAGGGCTGCAAGATGTCAGTATTGCCAGAGCAATCAAGGGACGTAAGAGGCGTTGCATAATCTATCCGGTCTTCAAAAAGTTTTTGTTATTCTATGGCCTTATAATGGCTGAAACAAGCTTTCGCTTTATTGATCATTTCACCCGGATCGCAAGCGCTTCACCGCTGCATCGCGGCCAAACAGATAGAGCAGAACGCGCAAAGCCTCGCCGCGCTCGGTTTTCAGTTCCGGGTCCTGTTCGACAATCATTTTGGCATCTTGTGATGCCATTTCCAAAAGCGTTCCATGCTCGCCCAAATCCGCCATACGATAGCTGGCAAAGCCGGATTGTGATGTGCCAAGGGCATCACCGGCCCCGCGCAGGCGCAAATCTTCTTCGGCAATCAAAAACCCGTCATCGGTTTTGCGTAATATATTCAGCCGTGCCTTGGCGGTTTTGCTCAAAGCGCCATTTTCATCGGGCTTGTAAAGAAGAATGCAGGTGGATTGTTTGTCACTGCGTCCAACCCGTCCGCGCAATTGATGTAATTGCGCAAGACCAAAACGCTCCGCATGCTCAATCACCATGATAGTGGCATTCGGGGCATTTACCCCGACCTCGATCACGGTTGTCGCCACCAGCACTTTCAAATCACCACGATAAAAGGCCTCAACAATTGCGTCTTTTTCCGGCCCCTTCATTTTGCCATGCACCAGCCCGACCTGATCGCCAAATTTATCATGCAAAAGCTGGTAACGGTCTTCGGCAGGGGTGAGATCCAGCATGAAGGATTCCTCGACCAACGGACAAACCCAGTAAACCTGCTCACCGCGAGCGATGGCGCGGCCAATGCCTTCAATCACTTCCGGCAATCGCGCCAGAGGCACGGCACGGGTATCAACCATTTTGCGCCCCGGGGGCTTTTCTGTAATTCGCGAGGTTTCCATATCCCCAAATACCGTCAGCGCCAGCGTGCGCGGAATAGGGGTGGCGGTCGTCACCAACAGATCCGCACGATTGCCCTTATCCTGTAGGGCAAGGCGTTGTTGCACGCCAAAACGATGCTGCTCGTCAACCACAATCAATGCCAGATCATGATAAACCACATCATCGGAAAACAGCGCATGGGTGCCAACAATAATATGGATATAGCCTGCTTCTATACCGCGCAGCTTGGCCTGCCGTTGCTGGCCTTTATCGCGCCCGGTCAAAAGCTCGATCATAATGCCTGCCTGTTCACAAAAAGGTTTCAGGCTTTCAAAATGCTGCCGGGCGAGAATCTCCGTCGGAGCAATCATCGCCGCCTGGGCACCGTCTTCTATGGCCGCCAACATTGCCAATAAAGCAATAATGGTTTTACCGGACCCCACATCCCCCTGCAGTAGACGCACCATGCGCGAAGGGGTTGCCATATCTTCATAAACTTCCCCTAAAGCCGTTTCTTGCGCCTTGGTCAAAGAAAAGGGCAGGCGGGCGAGGACTTTCTCCCGCAAAGAGCCATCCCCCTTGATAACACGCCCCGGTAATTGCCGCCCTCTCGCGCGAATGAGAGCCAAAGCGATTTGATTGGCGAGCAATTCATCATAAGCCAAGCGCTGGCGGGGCAGGCTTTGCATATTCAGATCGAGATTGGTTTTGGGGTGGTGAATATTTTGCAAGGCCTCTTTCCATGGCGGCCATTGATATTTCTCGATCACATCCTTGCGGTGCCATTCCGGCAGGTCGGGCAGGCGAGCGAGGGCGGCACCCATAATCTTCAGCATCTGGCGCGAAGACAGCCCAGCGGTCAATGGATAGACCGGCTCAACCATGGCTACAGGCTCATCACTGTCCGGGTCATGGACCAGTTCCGGATGGGCCATTTGTAACTCCCCCGCATAACGCTCGACCTTGCCACTAACAAAGCGCTTGGCACCGGGGGGGAAGTTTTTCTCGATCCATTGCTTTTTAGCGTGAAAAAATACCAGAACCAGAAACCCTTCCTCATCCGAACAGATGACTTTATAGGGCTGACGGGCCCGTCCCTTTGGCGGCGGCATATGGCTGTCTATGGTCACCAGAAAACTGGCCCGTTCACCCTGTCGGGCATGGGCGGTACCGGGGCAGTGAGAGCGATCCACCAGCCCCACAGGCGGG
>JALSJA010000077.1 GCA_026989615.1 Parvularculaceae bacterium
AAGAATTACGCATTCAGGGCGATATCGACAGGGAAATTGGCTGGGATGTCTCCGCCGCCGCCACCTATCGCCCCGGCTTTATCCAGAATTTCGTCTTTCGGCTTTCCGGCGCGGCCCTGCTGCCGGGCGAAGGCTTTAAAGACATTTACGACAATGACGACGACGAAGACTATTATTATTCGGTTTTGTTCAACGGGATTGTGACCTATTAGCGCCATGAGTTTTTATTTGCCCCATAGATTGCCGCTCTTTCTTCTCGCCTTGGTCAGCGGATTATTTGTTCTGGCCACCCTGCCGGATGCGCAGGCCGAAGAAAAAGAAAAACCGCTGGACATCAAATATGTCACCGCTCCGCCTGCCCCCAAATCGCAAAGCTTTGAAGCGGCCAAAGCCAAGAGCGATGGCTGCATGTCCTGCCATACCGAAACCGATGAAATGTCGATGCATAATGTTTCGGGCATCAATCTGGGTTGCACGGACTGCCATGGGGGCAATGCAGATATTTTTGCCTCCAAGGAGTTGCAGGCCGATTATCTGGCCCATGGCATGCGCAGTGGCCGTAAAGGCAAAGATGATCATGGCAGCTATAAAACCGACGAAGACAAGTCTGATTATGAACGCTTGCGGGATCAGGCCCATGTTCTGCCGAAATATCCCAAATCATGGAACTGGCCATCTTCGGCCAATCCCAAACAAAGCTATACGCTTCTCAATAAGGCAGCGCCTGAATATATCCGCTTTGTAAATCCCTCCGACTACCGCGTTGCCCGTGAGGCTTGCGGGGCTTGCCATTTGCCGATCATTGAAGCGTCGGAACGTTCGCTCATGGCCACAGGGGCCATGCTTTGGGGAGGGGCTGCTTACAATAACGGCATTTTGCCATTCAAAAATTACGTTCTGGGCGAGGCCTATACACGTGACGGCAAACCGGCCAAATTGCTCTCCCCCGGCAATCCCCCCGGCACCGTAACACCGGAGCAGGCCGCACGCGGGGCTTTGCCGGCGCTTGGGGTCTTACCCACATGGCATGTCATTCCGCCTGCGGATGTGTTTCGGGTATTTGAACGCGGGGGGCGCAATATCGGCACCCAATTTGCCGAGATTGGCCTGCCCAATCCATTGGGGCAGATTCAGCGCCTTGAAGAGCCGGGTCGCCCTGATTTGCGCCAATCCAATCGCGGTCCCGGCACCGGGCTGCGCGTTGCCATTCCGGTTTTGAACATTCACAAGACCCGGCTTAACGACCCTTTCACATGGTTTATGGGCACCAATGATCAGCAGGGGGATTATCGCTCTTCCGGTTGTGCCTCCTGTCATGTGGTCTATGCCAATGACCGCGAGCCGCGCCATTCCCTGACCTATGCAAAATTTGGCCGCGATGGCACCACCATCACCAAGGACCCGACCATCCCGAAAGATGAAACCGGGCATCCACTAAAACATGCCTTTACCCGCGCTATTCCCACCTCTCAATGCATGATCTGCCACATGCACCAGCCCAATATGTTTTTGAACACCTATCTTGGCTATACCATGTGGGATTATGAATCCGATGCGCCGTTTATGTGGCCGGAAAAACAAAAATATCCAACCATGGAAGAGCAGCGCAAGGTTCTCGACCGTAATCCGGAAGGCGCAGCCCCAAGAGGCAAATGGGCCGATCCGGAATTTGTCCGCAATGTTTATGATTTGAACCCGGAACTGAAGGACACACAATTTGCCGATTATCACGGCCATGGCTGGAATTTCCGTGCCATACTGAAGCGCGATCGCAAAGGCAATCTGCTCGATGCCGAAGGCAATATTGTCGACAATGATGACCCGGAAAAATGGCGCAAAGAAGGGGAAGGAAAATTTGTCGAGATTGGCAAAAACCCCGGCAAAAGCGTTCATCTAATGTCTATTCATGCGGAAGTTGGCATGCAATGCGCCGATTGCCATTTCGCCCGCGACAGTCATGGCAATGGCTTCATTCACGGGGAAGTGGCCAATGCTGTCGAGATTGCCTGTAAGGATTGTCATGGCACGGCCCAGAACTATCCGACCTTGCGCACGTCCAATGTTGCCGCCAGCCCCAATGGTTTTGACCTGACGGCCCTGCGCAATCCTGATGGCAAGCGCCGGTTTGAATGGGTCAGACGTGATGGGCGCGAAGTTTTGATACAAAGATCGCTGCTGGATCCAACCCTTGAATGGGAAATCAGCCTTGTCAAAGACAGCGTTACCCCCGGTGCCCCCGGTTATAACGAAAAGGCGGCACGGGCCAAGCTGATGTCCAATATTCGCAATAATGAAAGCGGATTTTTATGGGGCCCCGGTGTGGCGGAAGAAAATCTCGCCCATGATGATGACGAGATTGCCTGTTTCACCTGCCATCTTTCCTGGACCACCTCCTGCGGCGGTTGTCATTTGCCGATCGAAGCAAACTGGAAAGCCAGTTCCCATAAATATGAAGGTGCCACTACCCGCAATTATGCGACCTATAATCCGCAAGTGGCCCGCGACCAGATGTTCCAACTTGGCAAGCATCAGACGACCAAGGACAATATCATTGCGCCTGTGCGCTCCTCTTCGGCTCTGGTGCTGACTTCTACCAATATCAATCGCGAGCGCATCTATGTGCAGCAACCGCCGGTCTCTGCGGCCGGTTTTTCCTCGCAAGCCTTTGCCCCGCATTTCCCCCATACGGTACGCAAAACCGAAACCAAGCAATGCGAAGATTGTCACCTGTCCACCAATGGCGATAATAATGCCATCATGGCGCAGCTCATGTTGCTGGGGACAAATTTTGTGAATTTTGTCGGCATGCATGCCTGGGTCGGAACGGAAGATGGTTTTGAGGCCATTCGCGTTACCGAATGGGATGAGCCGCAAGCGGTATTCGGGTCTTATCTGCAAAAATATGCCTATCCCGATTATTACAAAGCCCATGTTGAACGCAATGGCCGTGAATTGAAAAACTGGACCCGTGGCAAAACCTTTGGTGAAGGCGGGTTTATGGATGGCGAGACCGGTGCGCTGGAAGAAATAGCCAATGTCCGCCAGAAAACAGGCGGTGATGTGAATTGTATTCAGATGCGCGGCGAATATGTTTACCTCTCGGAAGGCAAAGGCGGATTTCAGGTTTATGATGTGGCCAGTATTGCCAATAAAGGATTTTCCGAGCGCATCATAACAGCGCCTTTCTCGCCACTTGGTCACAATACGCGAGTGAAAAGTAAAAACGCCACCTGCATGGCCCTTGCCACCAACCAGCCCATCAATCCGGCCAAGAACACCCCTGAAATTCGTGAAAACAATCAGGAGCAGGCCTTCCACCCGATTTATAATTATGCGGTTGTGACCGATGCGGTTGAGGGGCTTTATCTTGTGGATATTCTAACCCTGTCCGATGGCGAGCCACGCAATAATTTCCTGAAACGCGCCGTTACATGGAATGAAAATGGCGTCTTGACCGGGGCGCGCCACATTACCTTGGCGGGCTATATTGCCTATATCGCAACCGATCGCGGCATTGTGGTGGTTGATCTCAACCGGCCTCTGGCACCGCGTTATGTCACCACCCTGCCCCTCGACCATGCCCGCGCAACAGCCGTGCAATTCCGCTATCTGTTTGCCACCGACGCCAAGGGCTTGCATGTCTATGACATTACCGAAATGCTGGAGCCGAAAAAGGTTGAAGGCGCGTTCATTCCCATGGCAGACGCCCACAAGATTTACCTCGCCCGCACCTATGCCTATGTGGCCGGTGGGCCAGAAGGGCTGATCATTGTCGATATTGAAAAAGCGGAAGAACCGGTCATCTACAAAAAAGTGACGCTGGATGGGCAACTCAATGATGCACGCGATGTGGTCGTTGCCACCACCAATGCGTCCCTATTTGCCTATGTGGCCGATGGCCGCAATGGCTTCAAGCTGCTGCAACTGACCTCGCCGGAATTACAACCCAATTTCTACGGGTTTTCTCCGCCGCCCAATCCGGAACTCATAGCCTGGCGCAAAACCAAAAAGCCGGCACTGGCTTTGTCCAAGGGGCTTGATCGTGATCGCGCGGTTGACGAAACCGGACACCAAATGGCGATTTTCGGCAGGCTCGGCTCGCGTCCCTTCACCCGCGAAGAAATGGAAGCCTTTTTCCGCCTCGATGACGGGCGGCTGTTTGAGGTCAGTAATGACGGTCAGGATGATCGATTTATTGGCGAATAATTTTAGGCACTGAACCCGAACCCTACGGGGCTGCGTGGCAGCCCCGTCAGCTTTCGCCACCCGCCATCCTTACGCAATGAAGCCGCTCCCCCTACGCGACACACAGGGTGAGCGCGCGCCTTGACTCTATTTACCATTATTGCTAATTAGCAATAATGGTAAATTCAGTTTTCAAGGCTCTCGCCCATCCGGATCGGCGCAAAATCATGGCACTTTTGAAGTCCGGCCCGATGCTGGCCGGTGATTTGGCCGAAAGCTTTTCGTCGAGCTGGCCGACCATCAGCCG
>JALSJA010000078.1 GCA_026989615.1 Parvularculaceae bacterium
GGTTGTCGCTGCGGGGGCTACGGCTTTGGTAGCGGGGTCCGCGGTTTTCAAGGGCGGGGCCTATGGGCAAAACATCAGCGCTATTCGCAAGGCCGCTGGTGGGTGAAAGGATTAAAGCCAGACGAGGTTTGGAGTTTTGATTATGGATTTGCAAAGCCGGCTAAAAGAGATAGCGGAGAATCATGACAGCCTGTTTCGCCGTCAACTGGCCAAGGAGGATTTGGCGCGGTTTGAACGTTTGCGGGACATGGCATCGGGCAGCGCGACATTAGAGGCTTTTATCAAAGACGGGCTTTATGCGGGCTGGACGCAAAATGATATGCGCACCCATGAGTTGAAAGAAACCATATTGCCGGTGCTGGAAGCTTTTTATGAAGTGGTGCGCGGCGCTAAAGGTGATGAGGTGGCCCTGAGCAATGCCTGGGCGGCCTTTGAGGCTGACCGCCTGAACAAGCTTATTCATTGTCTTTGAGGTCTATTTTGCGCAATAGAGATTATAGAGCGTGCCCATAATCGTCGATACTTCATCGCTGGCGAGGGAGTAATAGACCGATTGCGCTTTGCGCCTGGTGGTCACCATGCGTTCGCGGCGCAAAATGGCCAGATGCTGGGACAGGGCGGATTGACTGAGCGGCACAGTATCAAGCAATTCGCTAACCGCCTTTTCGCCGCCTGCCAGCTGGCACAGAATAATCAGGCGGGTTTCATTGGCCATGGATTTCAGCAGCGAGGAAGCCTGCGCTGCGTTTTTTTCCATCTCTGCCGGATCCATGTCGTGAACCGGGGCTTCGCTTAGTGCCATCATGATTATCTACTCCACTACTCCAAAGCCTTTAAAGGCTAAATTTCAATCACCCGCAACCGGCAAAGCCATCGGCATCCATTTTTGCTTCATATTTGGGGGCGACATCGGCACCCGGGGTGAGGGATCCTTTAACGCTGTCCCAATTATCGGGCTTTAATTCCACCATCCAATTCGAATAGGGGTCATCATTAGCGATATTTGGCTTGGCCACAAGGTCTTCATTCACCGCGATGACCTCGCCGCTGGCAATGGATTTTGCCGGGCCGACCCATTTGCCGGATTCAACCGTGGCGCAGGACTTGCCTTCCTTGACCTTGCGGCCTACCCGTTTTGGGGTAAAGGCAACCAGTTCTCCCGCCATGGCGGTAGCGATGGTGGTCATACCGAGGCGGACCTTGCCGTCATCAATCTCTTTGAACCAGATATGGTTTTCGACATCATAAAGCAGATCATCGGGGAGGTGACAGCCGCGAACGTCAGGCATGGTTAATTCCTTTGTTAGTTTAATTCCTGTTCACTGGTTCTAATCGGTTTTGAGGCGCAACAAAAGTCACCAAGGCCGGCTATTTGCATTTTTCCGCCTATAAATAGCACTAAATGGCGGGCCAGATGGGCCATGCCGGTAGCGGCTTCTTGCTGGATATCGGCTCTGTCGCTGCCTTTGACAAGATTATAGCGATAGGCCAGCTCGCGGCAGGTCTCGCGGCAGGCATTAAAGCTGGGATCGCCCTTGGCCCCCTGACGATGCAAAGCAAGCAGGCGAAAGCCCTCTTTCTTGTCCTCGGTCGGGATTGTGTTTTTAGAGTAGAGCCATAATTCAAGGGTTTGTTCGGCCAGCGCCAGATAAGAATCAGCCGCAATGAGCGGGTTCGCCATCGGGTCAATGGCGTCAATTCCGGCCTCTATGTCCTTTGCGGAGATCACGTCAGCCCTTTTTCTTTTAACAGGCCAATGGAGTCGGAAATATTTTCCTGAATACCGACCTTGCGCGGGGACAGCCCCATGGCGAGGCCGAGTAATTGGGTAAAATAGACGATTTTGACATTGGTCTTGCGGCCCAGAACTTTTTCGGCGCGAATCTGGTGCATTTCCAGACCGGAATGGCAGGTCGGGCATTCGGTGGCGATGACCTCGGCACCGGACGCCTCTGCGGCTTCGATGATGTTCAAGACCAGCTTGGTGGAGGTGTCGGAATCCGACAAAGTATGGGCACCACCGCAACAGGCGGTTTTTAAGGGAAAATCGACATTCTCGGCACCGGCCGCTTCCAGCAGATCATCCATGAAATGTGGCTGGGTGGTTGATTCGCTGCCCGGTCCCTGGTCTTTTTCCGGGAAAATATGGCGCGGTCTTGTATACATGCAGCCATAATAATTGGCGATCTTCATGCCGCTCAGGGATTTTTTCACCCGTTCCTTCAGGCCCTCTTCGCCAATGGCGTCCTTGATCCAGTCAAGGGCATGAATGGTCTCGATCTGTCCGGCCTTGTATGTTTCATGGCCGGCCTTGGCGGAGAGTTTTTCCACGACCTGTTTTGATTTTTCATCATGGGAGAGGTCATATTCGGCCTTTTTGAGATTGTGATAGCAGCCATTGCACGGGGCCATTACTACATCATGGCCCATATCATTGGCGGCAATCGACATCACCCGCGAGGACAGATAGGTCTGGATTTTGGGGTCAATATTTTTGACTTCCATCGCCCCGCAACAATTCCAGTTATCAACCTCGTCAAGCTCCAGCCCCAATTCCTTGCCCAGTGCCTTGGTCGAGCGATTATAGGCATGGGCGGTTCCCTCGAGGGCGCAGCCCGGATAATAGGCGACTTTTTTGTATTTTTTGGTTTCGGACATTTTTGCTTTCCTATTCAGCGGGAATTTGTGTCGGGGCGGGTTCCGGCGCTTTATATGGGACAGATGGTCCCAGCTTTTCATCCAGCAGAGCTTCTTGCTCTTCGATATAGTCATTGATGGCGTCGCGGGCCGGGCCCCAATTACGGGTCTTGGGTTTGAATACAGTGGCCAGCCCCATCATGGTCAGCATTTGCACGGGCAGACCTTTTATCATCCGTTTGACCATTTCAATCAGCCAGGGCTGGGTCAGTTTCTGGCCGGTGCGATTGAAGAAACTCATGACCACTTCGCCATCTTCAATCTTGCCGCGCTCAATCACCTGTTCGGAGAACACTTCGTCAAACACCGTGCTGGAGCTTTTCTTGGTATAGCCTTTGCGCTCCAGCCAGTGGGCGGTGGCTTTCATCACCGCTTCGGGCACCACATCACGGGGGCAGGCGGAGGTGCATTTATTGCAGGAGACGCATTGCCAGATGAGATCCTTGTCGCGCACCAGCTCGCTCTCGAAGCCCATGCGGATGAGGTAAATCCAGTAGCGCGGGTTGAAATCGGGGTTGATGGCATTGATGGTGCAGCTATTGGTGCAGGATCCGCATTGCCAGCAGCGATGGATATATTCCCCGCCGGGCAGGGCCGCAATTTCGTCTTGCAGTTCCTCATTATAATCCGCCACCACGCGGGTTTTGATGAACGTACTCCAATCGCCGGACACATCCACCCCGTCCATGACCAGATTGTCATGGGTGGAGATATTTTCTGGCCGTATCAGGTTTTTTTCATGAATGGGCATATTAGTGCTTATCTCCCGTCAATAAATTGGCTTGCCCGACAAGTTCCGCATTGCCGTCTATGGCGGTAGGAAGTTTGCGATTGGTTTTGGTGCGCCCGCCATCAAGGCCGAGCAGGCGACGCAAATGCTGGGCGGGGTCTATTTCCGCAGAAAAATCCGCTTTCAGATAGCTGCCCCCCTGCGCGGCGATATAGTCGCCATAAACACTCGCATTTAGCATATCCACATAATAGAGAATATCCTGAAACATGCCGTTATCGGTGAGGAATTGCGATAATTCCTCCCGCAGCATCAGAAAGGTTTCAAAGCGGTCTTCAATATCCAAAGTGATGTGATCGATTTGCCCATACCAAATCTCGCGCAGCACCCCGGCATTGGCTTTGCGGTCCCATACCCAGCGGGTCATCATCGGGTAGAGCTCAATATTGATATTGTGTAGAATTTCCGCGCCCAGATCGCGCACCCAGCGATGATATTTATCATCCGGATAGGCGGCGCAAAGGGCGGCAATTTTGACGTCGGCGCTGTCATCGGTAAACAGGCATTCAAGCGCCTTTAGCAGGGCTTTGTATTTTTGCGGATCATCAAGATGCGGGCCAATGCGGCGGCGTACGGTCGGCATCAGGCTGGCAATGCGAATGAAATCATCCACGTCAAGCTCTGCGATATTGCCCTGACCGAACGCATTTTTGAAAATTTGTGTTTTTAATTTCAGGGCGTCCACATAGCGTTCGACCCCGCCGGAGGATTCGCAGGCGCGGATCATCTTTTCCAACGCTGCCTTTAGGGCAGGACCGCTCAATTCCAGTTGCGGGCGCTCCTGATCAAGGGCGTGGGTATGATGGGCGCGCATGGCCATATTTATTCAGCCGCCATGGATTGACCGACGACCGCCGCAAGGGCAGACATGGCTGCGGCATTGCCTTGGGCGATTGAGTCGTCAATGGTTTCCGGTCCGGTTGCCGACCCGGCCACATAGACGCCGGGACGGGAGGTCGCCCCCATCACCCCATAGGTGTTTTCCTGTTTCAGGAAACCCCAATGATGGAGGTCGATGCCAAACACGCTGGAGATCAGCATATTGTCGACATTGGGGTCCATGCCAATGGCGTGGACGACCAGATCAAACGGAATGGTAATCGGGCGCTTGACCAAAGTGTCTTCGCCTTTGACGATAACCTTGTCGCCATCGGATGTGACCTCGGCGATGCGGGCTTTGATATATTTGACCTTTTGTTCTTCCTGGGATTTCCAGTAAATTTCCTCGTAAAGGCCGAAGGTCCGGATATCCATGTAATAGATATAGACATGGCAATCGGGCAGCTCTTCGCGGATTTCCATCGCCATTTTTGCCGATACGGTGCAGCAGATTTTTGAACACCATTCGCGGCCAATTTGCCGGTCCCGCGAGCCTACACAGAGCAAGATAGCCACGCGTTTTGGCTTCTCCCCATTGGACGGGCGGCGCACTCCCTGGCCGGAAGAAATCATTTGTTCTACCTGAGTGGTGGAGACGACATCCGGGAACGTGCCAAAACCCCATTCGGGTTTGTTGACGGAATCGAAATGGGTAAAGCCGGTGCATAATATGCTGGCGCTGTTGTCAATGGCGTCGCCAGTGGACAGTTTTGCCGTGAATGTGCCGGGTTCGCCGGAAAATTCTACGACAGTCGCACCGGTCTTTATGGTGATATTGGGGTTGCCGACCACCCTGTCGACCATGGCACCAATGGCGTCCTTGGCCCATTCGCCAGAGGGGACAAGTTTGGCATAGCCCGACAAAATCGGCGCACCACCGAGCTTGTTTTCCTTTTCAACAAGGACGACTTTCTGGCCGACACTGGCGAGGGAATGGGCGGCTGCAAGACCGGCCGGTCCGCCCCCTATGATGAGAAATGGTTTTGTCATGTTGTTGCTTCTATTTTTCTGTTTTCAGGTTTTACATAGCCAGGGCCGCCGGTAATCATGCGCCGCGGGTCATAGAGATTTTCCTGCTCGCCCGCTTCGACCTTTTTGAGATAGTCCTCAAATTCAGCCTTGGCCTTCTGCCAGTCTATGCCAACTTTGTCATAGAGCTTTTCGGTGGAGGAGGCGTGCCAATGGGATTGCACGATTTTGTAAGGATGGGCTCCGCACATGAGTGCGGCAAATTGCGCGTCCGCCAGAATCGGCAGGTCGTAATCCATGCCTTCGGCTTTGCCAATCCACTGGTTTTTATCGAGTGTGGTAATGCAGCCGGTGTCATGGCCAATCATGATGTCGGAATTGGCCTCTTCGACAGCAACCTTGATTTTGCGGTCAATGGCATAGGAGCGGGTAAATTCGCGCTCGGAAATGATATGGCGGAAACCGAAGCCGCAGCAATCATACCATGTTGAATAGTCAATCACCTGCGCGCCGAGGGATTGGATAATGCCGGTGGAAACCGCAACCCGGTCACCGCCGAGAACATCATCATCATAAATCACATCCTGCGGGATCATTTTATAGACATGGCAGGCGGGGTGAATAGTGGCGCGCACATTGGAGCAGTCAATGACCTGACGCTCGGCGATTTTATGGCGCATCACATGGAGCCATTCGGAATAATGGACAATTTCCTCGGGGATCAGCAGCTTGCCGTCAACGAGGCGGCCAAGCTTGCCGAGAATGGCTTTTACTTTTTCGCGCAAGGTGGATGATAGCAGCAGAAATTCGCGCACTTCCTTGTAATTGCCAAAAGAGGTGCCGCAATGGACGAGGGGGTAATAATAGCCTTCCGGCAGACCTTCGGCTTTGGCGGAGACATAGGCCTGATGGAAATTGCGCAGGAATACGGCGGCAAGGCTTTCAATATTGCCAATGCCGGAGCCATGATAATTCCATGCGGTGCAGGAAGTCTGGTCGGTTTCGTCGAGATAGCGGATATCATGCTGGTTCATCAGCCATAACAGGGACGCCGGATAGCCGGGAATATTGCCGCATTGGCCGCAGGATTTATGATGCCAAAGCTGATTGGTGGGGATTTTCTTGTCCCAGCCATAGAGGGTTTTGGCCATGACCGGTTCGTGCTGGTCGGTGACGCGATGGACGATAATCTCGCCGTCTTTTTCCAGTTCCCACATCACTTCGCGAATATCGTGGACGCGATCCTTATTGGTCAGCATGGAGCGTTTATTGATGGTTTGCTCGACCCAGGCAGTGGCGGCGGCGGCTTCCGCGCCGGAAAGATTGCTGTCGCGCCATTCCGACCCGTGGCCGGTAAAGCGCTCGCCATTGGGCGTGTTGTTGTCTGCACTCATAAAAAGGCTCCTATGGTTTTCTCTATCGGCCGAAAAATTATGGCCTATTCGTCGTCTTCATCTTCCTGATCTTCGAGAAAGTCTTCCCAGTCTTCGCGTTTTTCATCCATCAGATCGCAAATCACATCGAACAGATTTTCGTCAATGGTTTCGAGTTGATCGAGTACGCCGGTTTCTTCCCAGATGGTGTAAAGCTCGACCGAGGTTTTGAGATTTACCTCCCATGCGGTTTTGGTGGTATTCAGGGTTGGCATGGGGATGGCTTTGCGCAGCAGGGCAAGCGGTGCGTCGATCTTGGAAATATTCGGGCCCCAATCGGCAAAATGATCGGGGTTGATCATATCCGGCGAGAGCTGATTGCCCGTGGAAATGAGTT
This sequence comes from Parvularculaceae bacterium, assembly GCA_026989615.1. Lineage (GTDB taxonomy): Bacteria > Pseudomonadota > Alphaproteobacteria > Caulobacterales > Parvularculaceae > S012-90. The sequence goes on from JALSJA010000078.1 coordinate 7,106, forward strand.
TCAACATCACGCGCGAGAACGGGCGCAAAACCTGTTTGGCGGATTCCATGCCATGTTTGATGGCCACTTCGCGCATCAACATAACAAGGCCGCCCGGGGAATTGCCGAAGGGGCAGCGGGCGGCGCAAGTATAGCATTGGGCGCAAGACCAGATTTTTTCCTGCATGGCGTCATAAATGCCATCGAGATTTTCGGTCCACATAAGCTGGACGATTTCTCGCGGGCTGAAATCATAATAATGGGCCGCCGGGCAGGTGGCGGTGCAGATGCCGCAATTCAGGCAGCCATTGAGCTGATGGTCAAAACGGATATCGGACTGGATATCCTGAAAAATTTCTTCCAGCTTTTCAGCCGGTACCGGGGCATTATCCTCAATCGGATCGCCGATATATTCCTGAATCCGTGAACTGGCTGAATGGCCCATATTTTTATCCCGTGCTAGATAAAGCGAATTAATAAGTCAGTATGCGACATTCATCATCTTCCATCACCTGTTCAATCAGATAGGCGCCGCCGACAATGCCGGTGCATTCGGGGATCAGGTCGTCTTCGGACATATCGAACAGATCAAGATTGGGCGAACAGCAGAAAAACTTAACCCCTGCCTCATGGGCATCCTTGATGAAATCATAAACGGTTTTGGGGGAGCCTTCCTTGACCACCAGCTTTTCGGCAACGCCTTTTTTCATGAGGCGGCCAGAGGTGGCTGTGCAGATAACTTCAACTTCGTAATCCATGGCAGCGCCAACAGTGGCCTGAAAAATGGGCGCGCCCAATTCCTCGCCATTGCGAGGGTCTGTATTTGCCATGATGATTAAAAGTTTTTCGGCCATGCTTTGCTGTCTCCCACATGTGCCGCCGCTTTGCTGCGGCGCAACATTTTGCTGATATTTATTGACGTTGAATACGCTCAAACAAAATATTAGAAAAATCTAATTAAGCAAGGGGCTTTTGAAATTTATTCGCGCATCAGCCCCGTTAGCTGGATGATTCCGGTCATCATGGAGACCAGAGCATCCTCAATCTCGCTTTTGCGGGTGGTGAGGGCGTCCAGCGCTTCTGCTGGATTTTCGGGGCTTTCTTCAAATTCCATAATCAGGTCTTCGGCCATGGCGCGCTTATAGCCGGGATGGCCGGTAAAGCCGAAGATTTTTTCCCCGATTTGGAAGACCGCCGGGGCATTTTGAGAATCAGTGGCGAGAATTTTGGCATAATCGGGCGGAACGGGACGGTCACGCATATAGATGGGCAGGGGGAATGTTTCGGGCATGAAGCCGTTAAGGGCATTTTCATCGCAGCGGGTGACGTCCTCGACCGTAAAACGCAAGGGTGTTGATTCGCTTTTGCCATCGGCGGCAAGGGCGAGAATCTGTGCCCCTAACCCAATGCCGATAATCGGCTTGTCATTCATGAAGCAGGCGCGGGTGAGGGCAATTTCGGCAGCCAATGTTGGCACATTGCGGGTGCCGGCACTGCCCCAGGGGCCACCGCCGAGCAGGATAAGAGCATCGCCAATATCGGCCTCGCCAGGAACGCCGACCCCTTCGGTAAAAGGGCGGTGATATTGAAAGCGAATGCCGCGGCCTTCAAAATGATCTTCCATCAGGCCGAGATAATCGGCTGAGTTATGTTGAATGATTGTGAGCTTTTTCATGTTTCGCCCAAGGCGTTTTTTATGGCTATGGCAAAATCCTGCGGGGTGACGGACAGCATGCCTGTTTCATGGGTTTTGAAAAATGCGGCAATCACTTCATCGATTTCTTCCACTTTGGCACGGCGCAAATGGCCTTCCAGATCGTAAATAATGCGCGGCGGGGTGACGAAAAAATCACCGCTTAGCAAAACTTCGCGGATCCGCTCATTTTGCGCGCCTTCCAGTCTTATATGGGCCCGCACCATGCCCCCGGCGCTTTGATGCTGGCCGGTGCGTACTTTCTTGTCGCGGGACTTGTCCTGCAATTCATAAATGAAATCCTTGCTGCCAATTTCGTCTGCGTAAAGCGCGCGACAACGAAGCTCCTCGGTTTCGCTCACCGCGCCCCAATCCACATCAATGCCAAGATATTTGCTGAACCCCTCGACAAGGGCGGCTTTGACCTTTTCCCAATCGGGCAGCTGGCCGAGTTCCTCTTCCAAAGTGGTGACGCGTTTGGAGGCATCTTCCAGTCCGCGTTTGGACAGCTTGTCGCGGGCCACATTCAACGCTCCGAACATTTTTGCGGGGTCCACCCGGCCCAGCACCGTGCCCTGATAGATCAGCGTATTGCCATCAAAGAATCCGCCGGTGCCGGAGATTTTGCGCCCCTTGACTTCAATATCATTGCGCGGGCGGAAATTGGCCTCGAGGCCAAGTTTGGACAAGCCTTTGGCGGCGGCGGTGCAAATCTCGCTGGTAATGGTGCCAAGGGAGCCATCGCCTATCACTTTGCGATCGCAGACAATGGCCCAGCCCATCTGGCCGGGGTCGAGATAGATCGCGCCGCCGCCGGTTATGCGACGGCCAATATCAATATCATTATCATGGCAAAATTCCTCGCGCACTTCCTGTTCGACAATTTGATGGCGACCGACCAGCGCCACCGGTTTGAAATGTATAAAGCGGATAGTGTTGGGAATTTCGCCTGCTCTGTGGGCGTCGATCATTGCCTGATCAAAGGCAATATTTTCCTGACCCTTGCGCAGACCTGTGTCGATGACACGAAAGCGGGGTTTGCTCACAGATCAAGCTCCTCAAACTCTTCGCCTTCTTCATAGGTCTCGCCGGGCTTTTGGCGGTCGAGCTGATAGCGAATGCGTTTGAGATCGGCCTTGCCCGGCTGGAACGGATAAGAGGCGATATCCGATGGCGGGCTATCCCCATAGGGGCGGTCGCAGGCGGAAATGTCTTCGGCAAATTTGCCGGGGCAGCCGGAGGTGCGAAAGGCGATGCCGGCGTCGATAATCGCATCCAGCTCGCCCGATGGCAGGCCAAAATCAATAACCCGGCCTTCATCGTCAAATTTCATATGGTCGACCCGCACACCGCAATAATCGATGAGATAGCGCGCCAATTGCACCCGCCGCCATTGGTCACGAGGGGTCGGGGGCAAATGATCCATGAGCGAGCCTTGCTCCGGATAGAAACAAAACATGTGGCTGTGGCCACCCATATCCACCAATTGCTGCACAAGGTTCAGGATTTCCGATTCGGTCTCGCCCATGCCGACAATGATATGGGCACCAAATTTTTGCGGCCCGAATATATCTTTGGCGTCGAGCATAATCTCCCAATATTTTTTCCATGTATGGGGCGATTGCACGCCCTTGCCACGGGTGCGGTCAAACAGCTCCGGGGTGGCTGCATCCAGCGCTACCGTAAAAATGTCGGAGCCCATATCGCGCAAATCCTGCACGTCCTTGCGGGTCATCGTGGTTGGATTGGAGAGGATAGAGATCGGTATCGCATCCGGGTCCACATGCTTGGTCCATGTTTTCAAGACCGTTTTGGTGTCTTCATCGGAGCGCGGATGGGTAATCATGGAAATACACATGCGGTGGAAAGGCGAGCCTTCCGGGTCTTCGCCCACTTTGCGGGCTATTTCTTCCATCGGGGTGGCCGGCCAATCGACGCGAATGAAATTGCGATCCGCATAATCGCGCTCGGCCTCGCGATGGCGGGCAAGGCCGCAATAGGCGCAATTGGCGCGGCAGCCTTCCGGATAGGTGAGAAGAATATTCAGACAGCGGGTGCAGGCGCAGCGATACATATTGCCGGTCATAATGCCGAGGGTAATCGCTGCGGCGGTCGAGATTTGCACATAATCGGGGGAGGTCATCCATGGGGTCTGGATATTGTTATTGGGCAGGTAAACCCCGGTGGGCGGTATGTTCTCCGCTTTGACACGGCCGCCATTGCGCAAATCTTTTGGGGTTATTTCCGGGGTCCGCGGCTGCATGATGTCGTAAGGGTTATAATCACGCCCGTCCTTGCCGGTTTTTCCCGGTGTGGCATTTTCTGGTTTGAGACAGGTCATTTAGAACTCCTTGAAAAAATTAGTGCCAATATTGCGGATAGGCGATCCAGCTATTGCGCAAATGCGCGGGGCTCGGGGCTTGTTCGTTTTGACGGATGGTTTTCAGTTTTTGGCGGTGTTGGCAAGCGCGGGTGAGGGCAGCGCCGAACATGTCTTGCAAATCTTCTGCGTAATCTTGGCCCGCCTGTTGGTCGCCCTCGAGAAAAGCAATCGCGGCTTCTCCGGCGAGCTTGCCGGACATGATGGCTGCGGCAATGCCGGCGCCAGTGATGCAATTTGTCAGACCGGCGGCGTCCCCCGCGAGCAGGACCAGACTTTCTCCGAGCCGCCCTTGAGGGTCCAGCAGGCCACCGGCAGGAATGGCGCCGCCGGTGTGATAGCTGATCTCGGCCCCGACACGGGTCTCATCCATGAGCCGTTGGTGCAATTCTTCCAGCAGGGGTTTTAAGCGATCGCGCTGGTCGTGGTCGAGGCCAAGGCCGATATTGGCTTTGTCGCCTTTGGGAAACAACCAGCCATAGCCGCCGGGATAATCGGCGGACAGGAAAATATCCGTACCCTGATGGGGTCTCAGCAAGGGCACGGTGATTTGTCGGGTTTCCAACACGTCCTTGTTTATGCTGCCAATCGCCGCGCCAATAGAGGAGTGCGGGCCATCAGCGCCGATAATGATTTTCGCGCGGAAGGGGCGACCGGCACAAGTGATGACGCCGTCCCGAGACAGGGCGCCTAGAGGGCTGGCAAAATGACAGTCTGCGCCAGCGGCTTCGGCCTCGGCGACGAGTCCGGCATCAAAAGCGTGGCGGTCAATCATCCGTCCACTGAAATTACAGGCCTGATCGGGGGCATCGCTTTCAACGAATGTAAACATATCGCCAATGGGCTGCACCGTCGTTGCAACAGCGATATTGGTTTCATTGGCCATCATCATCGGTACAAATTCGGCGCATTGCACCGGCGTGCCGGGGGCGGGCTTGCGATCTATGGCCAAAACCCGATAGCCCGCTTTGGCCAATGCCGTGGCCGCACTGGCGCCGGCAGGTCCAAGCCCGACAATGAAAGCATCATAATCTGTTGTCGCTTCGATTGTCATGCGGCGGATACTCTCGACAGGCGCTCTGCAGTGCCAAGTTTGATCGAACAACAGGCATGTTCCTGATGGACCGGGCGGGCAATGGCTTCGGCGACGGCCAGCGCGCCTTCGGCGGGAAAGGCAATGCCGTCAATGCCGGCCATGATTGCGTAAGTGTCGGTGACGCGCTTGTGCATGCCGGCGGGGCGGGCGCAGCCGAGCAGAACCTGCTGTTCGGGCAGGCGCAGGCGGGCCTCGAGGAATATCTCGCCCACATCTTGGGTGGATGGGGTTATGAAAGTGCCGGGCTTGGCGTAAAAGGGCATGATCACCACCAGCACCAAGGCTTCCACCGGATAGCGGGCAATCATATCCAATGCGTTTTTCTCGCCCAGCAATTTGCCATAGTGAAGGCCAATGACAATATGCGGGGAGATGTTCATGCTGGTGGCGGTCAAGGCGGCCAGGGTTGCTTCAAAATCCTCTACCGGGCGATCGAGATGATAAACCTGTTCAATCGTCTCCTGGGCGCCGATAACATCCATCATGGCGGTATCTACACCGGCCGCTTCCATGCGTTTGGCGCTTTTCTCGTCGGTGAGCGCTGTGTGAATGGCAATTTGCAAATGCGGAAAATCGCGCTTTAATTTTTCTATCACCGGATAATAGCGCTCATAATTGATTTCATTGCGCTTGTTAGAGCCGCCGGACAGCAGAAAGCCTTTCAAATCTTGCAACAGGATGAGATCGCGCACTTTCTGGTCGAGCATTTCCGGTTTGGTGGCGGGGATCATCGGTTCGAGGATTTTTTTCTGGCAATGATCGCAATTCAAAGCGCAGCCGCCAGCAGTGATGGAAAAGGCCGGGAAAGAATTTTTGCCGCAACCCTTTATTTCCGAGGTTTCATATTCCTTGAAAGTGGGGGTGGAAAAACGGATGGGCCGTTGGCGGATATTGTCCTTATGGGCTTCAAATTTTGCCATAAGAGCGGCATCGAAATCGGCATCTTCCAATTCCTCAATCCCGCTAATGTCATCAAGCCAACTCACAAACCCTCCTTACAACCCCTTAAGGGATATTAGTATTTTCTAATGTAATATGCGCAAGAGCCTTGCCCGATGCAAGTATAAACTGGAGTCGCCCGGCATGGGCCATGCTTTTATGATCGCGGATTATCCGGCCAGTAGTTGCGTGGCGATTTGTTTTATTTCCGGGCGGATGGGTTGCACAGGTCGGGGGGTGTCATGGAGTTGGATCAGCCATTCCTCTAACACATCGTCTTCATCGACCAGATCACTGGAGAAGCCTTGCAGGGTTTGGGTGAGTTTTGGCGGCAGGGATTCGGGCATGGGTCTATCGGTCAACACGCCCCAAAGCCCGGCCCAGCAGCGCACCGTGGTCCATGGGTTGTAACCGCCGCCGCCGAGAACAACCGCTTTGTTATAATGTTGGGACAGTTTCTTTACCGCCCGCCATAAAGCCTGATTGCTCAAATTCATGGCGGAGAGCGGATCGCCCGCAAGGGCATCAGCGCCGCAGACAATGACCAGAGCTTCGGGGTTGAATTTATCGAGCAGGGCCATGAGTGTTTTGTCGATGAGATAGTCAAACTCACTATCATGTAAGCCGCGGGGCACGGGGGCGTTGCATTTATTATACGCATTGCAGCCGATTTGCGTGCCCGAATGGGGCCAGCGTTTTTCTTCGTGAATGGAAAAACTGAGAACGTCCGGTCGGTCGGCAAAAGCCGCTTCAACGCCGTCGCCGTGATGGGCGTCAATATCGATATAGGCAATGCGCTTGAGGCCACCATCCAGCAGGGTGAGAATGGCAAAGACCGGATCGTTGAAATAGCAAAAGCCGGAGGCTCTGTCCGGGCGGCCATGATGGGTGCCGCCCGCAGGATGAAAGGCAATGCCCCCTTGCAAAGCATGTTCAGCGGCGCGGATGGATCCGGCTATGGTTGTGGCGGCACGGTTGAACAATCCCTTGAATAATGGGTTTTCCATAGTGCCGAAATTGTAACGCTCCCGCACTTCGGCGCTGACCTTGCCGCTTTTGTCCGCCTGTTCGATAGCGTCGACAAAACCGGTATCATGAAAGCGATAAAGGGTTTGTTTCGGGGCAGGGCGGGTGGCGGCGTAATTGTTGGGGGCGAGCCAGCCAAGATGGCGGCAAAATTGTTCCACCGCCCCGATTCGCGAAATCGCTAACGGGTGAAGGCCTTGAAAACCGGTCTGCTTGTAAATGTCGGAACTGACAAAAAGTGGTGTGATGCTTATGGCGCAGGAATTTTCAGATTTTTCATGTTGCATTGCGGCATTGGTCCTCGCGAGGTCGTAAATTCCGGCATTGTTGACTTTGCCGCGATTTAGTTGCAATTTTTTGCTCAAAGTAGTGTTTTCTAATACGCTAATATAAAGTTTCCGCGCAAGCCGTGAAAAGCATTGATGGAAACGGTCCTTGAACGCTGTAAAAGTGTCCGGGCATTAGTGTGTGACCTCCAGAAGAGATGGGGGCAGAAATTGAACGCTTCGGCTTTTGAAGCATGAAAAGGAATTCGAGATATGGGCGACGGCAATCAGATGACAGAAGAAGCGGTTGAAAAAACCATTGGTAATGCCAAGAGCATGACCATTATTGCAACCAAGGGCACGCTTGATTGGGCCTATCCGCCCTTTATTCTGGCCACCACGGCGGCGGCCATGGATATTGATGTGACCATGTTTTTCACATTTTACGGCCTGCCGCTGCTCAACAAAAAACTCGACCTGCAATTGGGCACCCTTGGCAATCCGGCAATGAAAATGCCGATGATGGGGATGCATATGGGCATGCCGAGCATTGTCGGGGTTATTCCGGGGGTCACTTCGGGGGCGACCGCCATGATGAAAAACATGATGAAGAAAAAGGGCGTTGCTTCCATTGAGGAATTGCGCGAAGCGGCAGTACTGTCGGATGTGCGGATTATTGCCTGCCAGATGACCCTTGATCTGTTTGAAATGGACCCTGATGACATGATCGAGGGTATCGAATTGGGCGGCGCGGCCACCTATATCGAAAGCGCCGTCAAATCCGACATTAATCTATATATTTAGGGCCTTAAAGACCCTGCCTAACACTTGAAAACTGGAGAAGAAAAAACAATGGCTGATTCAACACTGGACGCTAAAGGGCTGAACTGCCCGCTTCCAATCCTGAAAGCAAAAAAAGCGCTGAAAGATTTGAAGGTTGGCGAAACGCTGGAAATTCTGGCGACGGATCCGGGTGCCATAAAAGATTTTGAAGCTTTTTGCCGGACGACCGGCAATGAATTGGTGGAATCTGGAGAAGAGGGCGAGGTCTACAGATTTGTTATCAAGCGTGCTGCGTGAATGGGGGAATTGTTCAAGGCAGGCTTTGATATAATCAGCCGGTTACAGGCTGGCCACAACAGCGCCAAAAAAGCAAATAGGGAGTAATCGCGGTGAGTAAATTTAAAATGAGAATGGCGGCTTCAGCCGCTGTCATGGCGACGGTCGCCATGATGACACCAAGTGCCTGGGCAACAGATGGCTATTTCCAAAATGGTGTCGGCGCAAGGCACAAAGCGCTGGCGGGGGCCGGGACGGCGTCTGTGACCGATGCGACGGGGATATCCATCAATCCGGCGGGCCTCGTGCATGCAGATGACCAATGGCAAGTGGCGGTTTCCATCTTCAAGCCGGATCGCGGATTTATCGGTGCCGGTGGTCCGGGCTTTACCCCCAATGGCAATATTGAGGGCAATGAAACGGATATCTATATCATTCCCAATATTGCCTATACCAGACGGGCAGGGGACAATGCTGTCTGGGCATTTTCGGTTTCCGGTAATGGTGGCATGAGTACCGATTATGCGGCCGTGCCCAATCCGGCCTGCGCTGGACCCGGCCTGCCAGCGCCCAATGGTATTTTCTGTGGCGGCGAGGCCGGTGTTAATTTAACCCAGCTCATTATTTCTGCAGGCTATGCCCGCGATTATGGGAACTGGTCGTTTGGGGTTGCGCCTATCATTGCCATTCAAACCTTCGAGGCCAAAGGTCTGGCCGCCTTTGGCGGTGTTACCAGCGATCCGGCCAATCTGACCAATCGCGGTACCGATACTTCTTTCGGGTATGGTATTCGCCTTGGGGTTGAGGTCGAGGCCTCCGAGAATTTCCGCATGGGCGCGTCCTATCAGTCAAAACTGTCCATGTCGGAATTTGACAATTATAAAGGCCTGTTTGCCGATCAGGGGGATTTCGATATTCCGCAAACCTTCAATATTGGCGTTGCGGCGGATGTGACGGAAAACTTTACCCTGATGCTGGATTATCGCTGGATCAATTATTCCGGTGAGACGGCTGTTGGTAATTCTTCGCAGATTCCGTTGCCCTTCGGATCCAGTAATGGTCCGGGCTTTGGTTGGCAGGATGTGGATGTCTTTAAAATCGGTGCGGAGTGGACCAAGGATGATTGGACATTCCGGGGTGGCTATTCCAATGGCACCAATCCGGTTGGCTCGAATGATGTCACCTTGAATATATTGGCGCCGGGGGTTGTGACCAATCACTGGACCGCCGGGTTTGAAAAACAACTGGCCTCGGGTAATGCATTTGAAATGGCCTTGATGTATGTGCCGGAAGAAACTTCACGCGGTATTGAAGTGACACCGGCCGGGCCAAATCCCGGGCATACAATCGAGCCCTATCTCAGCGAGATTGAATTGACTGCCAGCTATACCTTCAATCTGGGAAACTAAATTGATGATAATGGCTTAGAACAACGGATAAAACCCGTCGCTTATATTTGAGTGGCGGGTTTTTTTTAATTTTTTTGATATAAATTTGCGAAGATGATGATAGCCCGATGAATCGGAAAAAACTGTAATGGCCCGGTTTGAATTTCACGCCCCCAGAATTCAATTAACAGGGCGCCCGGCTTTGCGCGGGCTGGCTTTTTTCCTCAATGAAAAGCGCTGGTTTTTTATCGCTATGTTGGTGGGGGTGATTGCGTTTTTGGCGCCAACGCCGGAAGGGCTGACCCGCGAAGGGCAAATTGTTCTGACAATAACCATTGTGGCGGTGATGCTGTTTATCACCGAACCGGTGCCGCTGCCTTCTGTGGCTTTGATGATTATTGTGGCACAGGTGGCGCTGCTGGGGATAGATTCGAGCATTGTGGCGCGTTCCATGATGAGCGATTCGGTGTTTTTTATTCTCGGGTCGCTAATGCTGGCGGTGGCGATCGTCAAACAGCGGCTTGATAAACGCATTGCCTTTCTCATTATAAAGATGACCGGCACAAAAACCGCCAATGTTTCGGTTGGGATTATCGCGGTCTCTGGTCTGATGGCGTCGGTGATTGGCGAACATACGGTGGCGGCAATGATGTTGCCTGTGGCGCTGACCTTAATCTCGCTGGTTTCCAAAGATCGCAAACAGGTGCGGGGGCTGGCGGCGGTATTGTTGTTTTCCATTGCCTATGGGTGTTCGATTGCCTCGATTGCAACGCCCTCGGGGGGCGCGCGCAATGCGATTATGATTGGCTATTGGCGGGAGTTTTTCTTTGACCCGTTCAATCCTGAAACCTCCAAATTTCTTGTCTCTTATGTAAAATGGGCGATTTACAACTATCCCCTGTTTTTGGTGCAAATTCCCTTTGTGGCGTTTTTGCTGCTGAAGGTTTTCAAGCCGGAGCAAAAAAATATCTCGCGCGCGGTGGTGCGCTTGCGTGAGCAGGTGGAAGAGCAGGGGCCGATGAAGGCCCGTGACTGGGTTGCGATTTTTGGCTTCTTCATGACCCTGATGGGGTGGATTTTCTTTTCCGAAAGCTGGGGACTTGGGACCATTGCGCTGGTCGGCGCGACCTTTTTTCTGATTATCGGGCTGGTGCAATGGAGCGATGTGAATAGCGGCGTGAATTGGGGGGTGGTGCTGCTTTATGCAGCGGCAATCTCGCTTGGGGTACAGATGAAAGACAGCCAAGCGGCTGAGTGGGTGGCGCTTTCCTTTTTGAAACTTTTGGGCGCAATTGGCATTGAAAATGGTGTGTCGCTTTGGGGTGCGGTTTCCCTGCTGACGACATTGACAACCAATGCCATGTCCAATGGGGCGGCGGTGGCTGTATTGGGGCCGATTACTTTGGACATTGCCAGCATGACCGGGGAGAGCCCGTTGCGTATGGGGTTTGTGACCACGGTGTCTTCGTCTTTTGCGTATCTGACGGTGGTGGGTACGCCGGCGGCGACAATCGTTTATTCCTCCGGCTATCTTAAATCCAGCGACTTTTTGAAGGCCGGGTTATGGATGGTGATAATATCGACGATTGTGCTATTATTGGCGGCGGCGCTGTATTGGCCGCTAATCGGATTATAAGGGTATCGATTATAAGGGTGGGTGCATGGCCTTTAACCAAGAGCGGTTTAATCTTCTTTTATGCGTGGATGGATCTGATGAGAGCTATCGGGCCTTGCGCTATGCGGTGCGCATCGGCAAAGGCAATGATGCGGATATAACGCTTCTTTATGTGCGCCCCGTTGACAAAAGCATGGGTGGCGGCGGGCTGGAGCTTAATCTGACCCGGGAAAACATGCTGGAATGGGGCATAGATTTGCCGGGCATGGAACATTTGGAACGGGCCCGCGAACAGCTCATCGAAACCGGCTATATGGATGAGGAATGGAAGTCTGAAACCATTCACCGCGAAGTCATTGGCGATCCCCTCGGCGATAATATGGTGGTCTATACAAGTCCTTCGGGGGCGCAGATTACTTTGAAACTGATGGTTTCGCCATCGGTGGCTCGGGGGATTCTCGATGAATGCGAATTGAATCCCTATAATATCACCATCATTGCCATGCAGGAGGAGGGGGAATCCCGCGCCCGGGGCGGCATTAACTGGAATGTCACCCGCACGGTTGTGACCGAGCATCATGGGGCCGTTTTGCTATCGCGGGGGATCGAGGAAAGCCATGGCCATCTGATTTGTGTGACCGCCGATGAAAAGTCGATTGCTGCAGCGCAAAAAGATGCGGTCATGGCCTCGCGCTGTAATTGTCCGGTGCATTTATTATCGGTGGCAGCCCTTGAGAGTGATATGGCCAGCGCGGAACTGGCCATAAAGCTGGCCAGCAATGCCATTGAAAAGGCCGGGGTTTCCATTGAAGAGGCGGTGGTGGCAGTGGGCGACCCGGTCAGCGAGATTATTGAGCGGGGCAAGCGATTTTCGGTGATTGTGATGGCCGATTCGGACGTCAAGGGATTGCGGCGTTTTTTCCGCAGCTCGGTGGCCTATGAAGTGCTCAAAAAAGCCTATAATTCGGTGATGATAATTCGCTGATTTATCTCCCAAAAATCGCATTTTACATTTGAAATTTGCGGCAATTAAAGGCAAAGTCATATTAGAATATTCTGATATTCTTGTCTTGTTCGCAAACTGGGCCAAAGCGCCCGCTCATTGGTTTTAGATCCTATTACCAAATCCGGGAGGCGCTGCGCTTTGTCATTCAATCCCTTTGAGACCGTCAAGGAAGAGGTCGATCTGTCTGTCGACCCGGCCGATGAGGTTAAAACCACAACCTGTTATATGTGTGCCTGTCGCTGCGGGGTGAAGGTGTATTTGAAGGATGGCCAGATTCGCTATCTGGAAGGCAATCCCGATCATCCGATCAATAAGGGTGTGCTATGCGCCAAAGGCTCTGCCGGCATTATGAACCACAATTCGCCGGCGCGATTGCAAAAGCCGCTTTTGCGGGTCGGTGAGCGCGGCGAGGGCAAGTTCAAGGAAATCGAATGGGATGAGGCGCTGGACCTTGCGAGCCAATGGCTTGGCGATATTCGCGGGCGGGATCCCTCACGCCTTGCATTTTTTACAGGTCGTGATCAAAGCCAATCTTTTACCGGCTGGTGGGCAAGCCAATATGGCACCAGAAATTTTGCCGCCCATGGGGGATTTTGTTCGGTCAATATGGCCGCTGCCGGGCTTTATACTTTGGGCGGTGCGTTTTGGGAATTTGGCGAGCCCGATTGGGAACTGACCAAATATTTTATGATGTTTGGCGTTGCCGAAGATCATGATTCAAATCCCATCAAGACCGGTATTGGCAAGATCAAAACCCGCGAGGATGCCAAATTTGTCTCGGTCAATCCGAGCCGGTCGGGCTATTCGGCGGTGGCCGATGAATGGATTGGCATCCGGCCCGGGACCGATGGCTTGTTCGTTTTCTCGCTGATCCATGAATTGCTGCGGGCAGAGAAAATAGATTTTGCTTCGCTGGCCCGCTACACCAATGCCCCATGGCTGGTGATAGAAAATCCCGGCGGCGCGGATGATGGTTTGTTCCTGCGCGATGAGGCGGGTCATCCGCAAATTTATGATGTGCGCGAGGGATTGGTCAAAAATGCCCTCGATGCAGAAATGACACCGGCCATGGCCGGCCGCTATGCTTTGCCTGATGGGCGAAATGCAGTGCCGTCTTTTGAATTGCTGGCCAAGCGTTATCTCGACAAGCAATATGCGCCGGAAGCGGTGGCGGACAAAACCGGTATTCCTGCCGCGACTATAAAGCGCATTGCCGCAGAGCTGGCGGAGGTCGCGTTTGAGCAGGAAGTGGTTATTGATACACCGTGGACGGATATTTGGGGGCGGCGCCATGAAAAAATGATCGGGCGGCCTGTTTCCTTTCACGCCATGCGCGGGATTTCGGCCCATTCCAATGGCTTTCACACCTGCCGCGCCATTCATATTTTGCAGGCCCTGCTAGGCTCGGTGGATGTGCCCGGCGGCTGGCGCAATAAAGCCCCTTATCCAAAAGCCATACCGCCGGGGCCAAAACCTGCGGGTCAAACCACAAGCGCCAATACGCCTTTGAGCGGCGTGCCCCTTGGCATGCCCACGGGGCCGGAAGATTTACTGGTTGATGAAAAGGGCGAGCCTTTGCGTATCGACAAGGCCTTTTCCTGGGAGCATCCGCTTAGCGCCCATGGTCTGATGCATATGGTCATTCGCAATGCCTGGGCGGGGGATCCGCAAAAGATTGATGTCTTGTTCATGTATATGGCGAATATGAGCTGGAATTCGTCCATGAATACCAAAGGCACGATGCATTACCTGACCGACAAGGATGAGGCGGGCAATTATAAAATCCCGCGCATTATTTATTCGGATGCGTATGATTCGGAAATGGTGTCTTTTGCGGATCTGGTTTTGCCCGATACGACCTATTTCGAGCGTTATGATTGTATTTCGCTTTTGGATCGGCCTATTTCATCCTGCCATGGGCCGGCGGATGCTATTCGCCATCCGGTGGTAAAACCGGATCGCGATGTCAGGCCATTTCAGGATGTGTTGCTGGATTTGGGGGCACGCCTGAAATTACCGGGTTTTGTGGATGATAAAGGCGCGGCCAAATATCCTGGCGGCTATAGTGATTATATGGTCAATCATGAACGCGCGCCGGGGCTGGGGCCTTTGGCCGGTTGGCGCGGGGAAGATGGCAAGGAAGAGGGGCGCGGCAAACCCAATCCCGAGCAGATAAAGCGTTATATTGAAAATGGGGCATTTTGGTCGAAACCTTTCCCGCCTGACCAACAATATTTCAAGGCCGTCAATAAGGGCTATCTTGAATATGCCCATCATATGGGGTGGGTCGCCAATATCGAGCCTATTATTCACCAGCTTTATTCCGAACCCATGCAGAAATTTCGTCTTGCGGCGCAAGGGCATGGCAAGCGCCAGCCACCAGAGCGCCATCGCCAGCGGATCGAGGAGTTTTTTGATCCCCTGCCTATTTGGTATCAGCCCTTTGAAGAGGATTTCCTGCAAGGGGAGGACTATCCCTTGCATGCCCTGACCCAAAGGCCGATGCATATGTATCACTCATGGGGGTCGCAAAATGCGTGGCTGCGGCAAATTACATCCTGGAACCGCCTGTTCATGCACCGCGATACCGCCAAGGCGCTGGGTATTGAAGATGAGGATTGGGTGTGGATAGAAAGTCGCAATGGCAAGGTGAAGGGACAGGTGAAGCTTATCACCGGGGTCAATCCGCAAACCGTTTGGACGTGGAATGCCATTGGCAAACAAAAGGGCGCTTGGCGGCTGGCCAAGGATGCGCCTGAATCCACCAAAGGCTTTTTGCTCAACCATCTGATTGATGAATTGCTGCCGGCCCGCGAAGGGGGCAAGCGCTATTCCAATTCCGACCCGGTGACGGGGCAGGCGGCATGGTTTGATTTGCGGGTGCGAATTAAAAAATGCGCGCCGGAAGAGATTGAGGAGACCGCGCCGCAATTTTCTGCGCTTGGTGTGCCGCCCAATATGCCGGATGTGCCAAAGATTGCGCGTTTTGGCAAAAAGCTGACCGGCACCCCCAAGGGTGCGCCGGTGGCGGCCAAAGAATGGATTGCCCATGAGGGTGAAGTGATGTCGGCGCTCAGGCGTGAATCGCAAAAGCGCATCCTTCGACAGGCTCAGGATGAGGCCAATGCTGGCAAAAAGAATAGTCACGGGGAGAAGAATAAATGACCAGCCTGCCCAAAAACAAGCCGAAGAAGAAATTGGGTCTTG
Source organism: Parvularculaceae bacterium (assembly GCA_026989615.1). Taxonomy (GTDB): domain Bacteria; phylum Pseudomonadota; class Alphaproteobacteria; order Caulobacterales; family Parvularculaceae; genus S012-90. The sequence continues at coordinate 22,760 of JALSJA010000078.1, forward strand.
TGATCGACCTTGATATTTGTGTTGGCTGTCATGCTTGCGCGGTGAATTGCAAGGAATGGAATGCTGGCGGCCATTCAGCGCCGCTTACCGATATTGACCCTTACGGGGCCAAACCAAAGGGGGTGTGGTTTAATCGTATCCATACATTTGAAGCGGTGCATGAAGAGACAGGCCGCTCGCGCACGGTGCATTTTCCCAAATCCTGCCTGCATTGCGATGATGCCCCTTGCGTTACGGTGTGTCCAACGGGTGCGTCCTATAAGCGCGAGGAAGACGGCATTGTGCTTGTCAACGCCGATACTTGTATTGGTTGCAAATTATGTTCCTGGGCTTGTCCTTACGGGGCGCGGGAATATGACGAAGATGAAGGGGTGATGAAAAAATGCACCCTTTGCGTTGACCGGATTTATAATGAGAACCTGCCCGAAAGCAGTCGCGCGCCGGCTTGTGTGACAACCTGCCCGGCGGGGGCGCGCCATTTTGGTGATTTGGGCGATCCGTCTTCCACGGTTTCCAAAATTGTTGCCAAGCGCGGCGGGGTTGATTTGATGCCGGAACAGGGGACAAGGCCGGTCAATAAATATTTGCCACCACGGCTTAAAAATATCGACAAACAAAAGGATCAATCCGCACCGCGTATGCTGACCCATCAGGATGATTCCAGCGATGGTGCGGGATTGCTGGCCCGTTGGGTTGATAAATTATTGTCTTGAGAGGGGATTGAGTCCAAGTGCATCCGGCAAAATCTGTCATATTTTTTACAACCGCTTCCGGTGCTGGCTATGGCCTTATAGTGTGGCTGGCCATGGCCGCTTTGCTGAACCTGTTGCCATTGGAGGCGTTTTTTGCCTGTGTCGCTTTTGGTTTGGCTTTTGTGCTCATCATCGGTGGTTTGCTGGCTTCGACTTTTCACCTTGGTCACCCGGAGCGGGCCTGGCGGGCCATGAGCCAATGGCGATCCTCCTGGTTGTCCCGCGAAGGACTGGCAGCGGTTTTGTCTTTTGCGCCTATGGGATTATTGGCGCTTTACTGGCTATGGCCCGAGCAGGCTTTGCTGGGACAAATTTCTGGGGCAATGGCTTGGGGGAGCATTATTATGGCGTTGTTGACGGTGTTTTTTACGGCGATGATTTATGCCTCCCTTAAAACCATTCCCGCATGGCATTCGAAAATGACCGTGGTCGGCTATCTGGTTTTAGCGCTGATGAGTGGCGCCATGCTGATGGCATTGCTGACAATGCTTTGGGGCTATGACGGGGCGGGATTGTTTTCTATTATTGCCCTTGTTTTTGTTCTTCTTGGCCTTGGGGTAAAACTTTTATATTGGGCGCGCCTTGCGGGTAAAAAAATTACCAGCACCGCAGGCAGCGCTACGGGGCTTGCCGATTTTGGTGCGGTGACGCTTGTTGAATCGCCCCATAGCACCGATAATTATCTGCTTGAGGAAATGGGGTTCAAAATCGCCCGCAAACATGCGGCAAAATTGCGCAAGATCGCAGTATTGTTTGGTTTTTTAACGCCAATCTTGCTGCTCGGCCTGGCGATTATGCTGGAAAATTCATCATTGCAAATTGTGTTATTATTTGCTGGCGTGATGCTTGGTGGCATCGGGCTGGTGGTGGAGCGTTGGCTTTTCTTTGCTGAAGCCAAACATGTGGTGACCCTGTATTATGGGGAACACGCAATTTGACGGAATAAAGGGAGGTCAACTCCGAAGCCGTCTTTTTGGATTCAAAACCGAATTCAACATTTGGGAGGAAGTAACATGAAACAATTTTTCATCGATATGATGGCGGCCATGATGCCGTTTATGAAAATACCGCTTTGGGCTGCTTGTATTTTGACCGGGCTCGGGGTGTTGTTGCTGATATTGCGTTTTGTGCGCGGGTCGGCGCCGGGGCTGGGGCTTATAGGCTGGTTATTGGTGGCGATAGGGGGCTTTTTTGTTGGCGCACAGCTTATGGGCATGTGGCTTGGCATGGGGCCGACGATAAATTTTGGCGATCCCAAGAAATTCGAATTCAATACGGTTGAGTTTTGGAAGATCGGCTTTGTAGTGCTAGTGCCGGGTATTGTTTTATTGCTGGCGCGACCAAAGGCATAAAGAAACCCCCTGATGAAGATCATCAGGGGGCTTTTTACCGGCGTATTTCTTATTTTATACGCGGACGAATGTGCCCTCGGCGCAAACACCTGAGTCGGTGCAACCTTCCATGACCCATTCATCACCATCAATGGTGAAGCGGGCATAATAGGTGTCGCCTGTGGCCGGATGCATGACCTCGACGGTCCAGCCATCGCCACTGGCTTCTGGTGTGGTCAAAAACATTTCTTCGCCAACATTGGCCGGGCCATCGGTGACCGTGGCGCAAACGCTGTCGCCGCATTCCACGACTTCAATGGTAAAGCCTTCCCATTCCCAAGTGCCTACCATTTCGGCGAGATCATTGGCAAAGGCGCTGGTCATGCCCAAAGCCATAAGGGAAAGGATTGCTGTTAGGATTGTTCTCATTACGTTCCTCCGCAAGTTTTGTAATCTTAAAAACAGACCGAATTTGCCCACCCCCCAGGATCGGGCTGATACACAACAAAATTGATACGCAACAGGCAATAGCTTATTAGCATATCATAATGAAATCAAATAAGGCTATTTTATGATATATGGCATGGGCGGGAGAGCGGATTTTGTCTTCATGGCTTCCCTTCGCAGGCATAAACCCTATATGTCCGTCACAACAGATAAATAAAAACATCAGAAAGCAAAAAAATGTCCACCAGCAAAGAACAGGTTCTGGCAGCGCTTGCCACCATCAAACATCCCGATTCCGGCGAAGATATTCTTTCCAGTAATCTGGTTGAAAGCGTGGCGGTCAATGGCGGCATTGTTTCGATTTCTCTGGCGATTGATCCGGCGCAAGCAGACATTCTG
>JALSJA010000079.1 GCA_026989615.1 Parvularculaceae bacterium
TGGGCGGTTTCCTCATGGCTTGATATTCTCCAATACGGGCGCAATAGCTTTGACAATATTGCCCAGCACCTGTTCGGCGCTGGACCGGGACCAGTCTTCAGCGCGCTTGGCCATGGTTTGCCGGGTGATATCGTCGGTCAACAGGCGCACAAGGGAAGCCCCAAGGTCACGTTCATTGCGCACCAGTGCAGAGCCGCCGGATCGGCGCATATCGGCATAGGTATCTTCAAAGTTGAAGGTATGCGGCCCGTGCAGAATGGCAGCGCGCAGGCGGGCCGGCTCCAAAGGATTGTGACCGCCAATAGACACCAGACTGCCGCCGACAAAAGCAATATCACTCAAGCGATAAAATAGCCCCAGCTCGCCCAGCGTGTCGGCAATATAGAGCGAGGTTTGCGGATCGATCGGCTGGTTCTTGCTGCGCAAAGAGGCGGTGATATTGCGCGCACTGGCCAAGGTCATCACTGCTTCCCCGCGTACCGGATGGCGCGGGGCGATGATGGTCAGCAAATCGGGAAATTGTTGCATGGCGCGCAAATGTGCGTCCATGATAAATTCTTCCTCGCCGTCATGGGTCGAGGCTGCAAGCCATAAAGGGCGCTTGGCGATAATTGCTGTAATCTCTTCCAATGCGCCTGTTTCAACCGGCAAAGGCGGCGCGGCCATTTTCAGATTGCCCAGCATCGGCACTTCGCGCCGCCCAAGCTCGGCCAGCCGCGCCGCATTTTGCGTATCCTGTCCAAGAACAACCGAGAAATACCCAAGCAAATCGGCAATCGCATCTTTGCGTTGTTGCCAGTTTTTGTAACTTTTGGGCGAGATGCGCCCATTGACCAGCGCCAGCGGAATATTGCGCGCGGCCGTCATTTGAATGAGATTGGGCCATAATTCCGATTCCACAAACAAAACAGCATCGGGCCGCCAGTGATTCAGAAACCGCGTGACATAATCGGGATGATCAACGGGAATATATTGATGGATTGCCCCTTGTGGCAGGCGCTCACCCATAAGCTGGGCCGAAGTGATAGTGCCGCTGGTGATGAGAAACCGGGCATCGGGATATTGCCCTTTCAGGGCCTCGACCAGCGGGATGATCGACAGGGATTCGCCAACACTGGCCCCGTGAATCCAGATTAGCTTACCGTCAGGGCGCGCTATAGAAGCATAACCCCGGCGCTCATCAACACGGCTCGGGTCTTCCTTGCCCTTTTCCAGACGGCGCTTGAGGGTAAAATCCGCCAGCGGACCGAACAGGCCAGACAGGCCTTTATAGAGCCGCAAGGAAAGGGGCTGTGATTTTTTGGAACTGTTCAAGATGATGTTTCTTCCATGAGGTCCTGATCGAGAATAGCGTGATTGCGACGGCGATGGCGCTCTTTCATCGGCGCTGTTTCGGTTGGCGGGTGACCGGCAAGGGCATCGGCCTTATCCTGCAATTCGGTCAGCAGGTTTTCCATGCGCTGGCGTGCCTGCTGTAATTCCTCTTCGGTTTCACCGGTGATGGTGACCGGATCCCCGTAAATGATATGGGCTTTGGCAAAGGGCATGGCCAGCATGAAGCGATCCCAGCTAGAAAATCGTTTCACCCGCGAGGTAGAGGCCCCGATAGGCAAAATTGGCAGGCCGGTGATTTTGGCAATTTGCACAATACCCGGCTGCAGACGCTGGCGCGGACCGCGTGGACCATCCGGGGTCATGCCGATAATCGCACCTTCATTCAGGGCGCGCAGCAAGGCACGCGTGCCGGAGGTGGCAAATTTTGCTTTATGGCGTTTATCGGGATTGGTTGAAGACCCGCGGACAAATTCCACGCCCAAAGGTTTGATTGCCGAGATAAGAATTTCTGCATCGCGATGGGTAGAAGACAGCATCACAAAGCGCCCCGGATAGCCCTGTTTCAGGAAGGCGGCCATCATCAGGCGGCCATGCCAGAAGCCGACAATGAAAGGCTTGCCGGACTGGATGAGGCGATCACGATTTTCCCGGCCATGATGGGTCCAGCGCGTGGTGACGCGCACCAGCCAGAACCAGAAGCTGGTAGCCCTGCTCAGCAAAAACAGCAAAAACGGGTGATAGGGTTTCTTTTTCGCCATTGGCGGGATGTATCTACCTGACTATTGTTTCAAGCCCCTGCTTATAAAGACTAAACCGGCAAGGGCAAAGGGGGAATATGGGCTCCGATCTTGCATTACCGGCCGATTGGGCACAAATATCTGGGGTCAGCCATATTTATCAGCCAATAGAAATTTAAGTTTTTGACCACATCTGATCCATCTTCCAAACAGACCGAACAGCCAATATCCATCTGGCCGCAATTACGGCGGCTGTGGCGGGATTATATGCGGCGTTATTGGCCGCGACTGGCTTTGGCTTTTCTGTTCATGATTTTGCTGGCGCTGGCCGAGGCCGGTTATGCGGTGGCGACGGAATGGGTGTTTTCCGCCTTTGGGCAGGAAAGCAGCCGTTTTACGGCAACCGCCCGCGATATCATGATTGCCGGGCCGCTGGTTTTGCTGGGGCTGGGGTTTACCAATGCGATTGCCATGTTTTTCCAAGCCTTGCTTAGCCAAGGCGTGGCGATATCGGTTTTGCGTGATTTGCAAAAGGCGATGTTCGACAAATTTCTGCATTATGATTACGCGCAGGCCCGTGAAGACGGCACTGGCCAGCTGGTTTCGCGCTTTACCAATGACACAACCGTTTTGCGCGAAAGTCTGACCCGCGCCCCCAATGCCTTGCGCGACGGGGTGCGGCTTGTCACCCTATTGGCATTGATGATCTATTTTGACTGGGTGCTGTTTTTGGTCATCCTCCTCATCTACCCAACCATTGGCCTGCCTATCACCATGATTGGCAGGCGCTTGCGGCGCCTTGCCCAACAGGTACAAAATCAAATTGGCGGGATGACGGGCTTGTTGAATGAATCCATGGCCGGGGCACGCATGGTCAAAACCTATCAGTTGGAAGCCTATGAAAAGGCCAGAGCCGATGCCGCTTTTGAGGAGCGCCATGATTTGCTGGCCAAATTTATTCGCTATCGCGCTGCCAATGAACCATTGATTACAGCGATTGGTGCCTTTGCGATTGCGGTGGTCATAGGGGTTGCGGCCTGGCGCATTGCAACCGGCAATCTCGATGCGGCACAGCTTGTGGGCTTTATCGTCACCTTGGCGATGTTGTCACAACCAGCCCGTGGCCTTGGCACCCTAAACGCTGTCTTGCAGGAAGGTGCGGCAGCGCTGGAGCGGATTTACTGGGTCATTGACCGGGTGCCGGAGATTAAAGACAAAGACGGGGCAAAAGAGCTGTCCGCCGCTCCACCGCAAGGAGCGAGCATCTCGTTTGACAATGTGCGGTTTTCCTATGATGGGGATGCAGCGGCGCTGGATGGGTTTTCGCTGGAGGTGAAGCCGGGGCAGGTGGTGGCTTTGGTTGGCGAATCCGGCGCCGGGAAATCGACCCTGTTCAATCTCCTGCCGCGCCTTTATGACATTCAGTCCGGCCGCATTACAATCAATGGTGATGACATTCGCGATGTCAGCCTGCGCTCCTTGCGCGCAGGCTTGGCGCTGGTCTCGCAAGATGCCATTCTGTTTGATGACAGTGTCGCCAGCAATATCGGCTTTGGCGATAGCATGGCGTCGCGCGCGCAAATTGAACAGGCGGCCAAAGATGCCGCTGCCGATGCATTTATTCGCGCTCTGCCCCAAGGCTATGACAGCCTGGTGGGCGAAGGTGGCGGCTCGCTTTCCGGCGGACAAAAGCAACGCATTTCTCTGGCCCGTGCCTTCCTGAAAGATGCACCGATTTTATTGCTGGATGAGGCAACTTCAGCCCTTGATGCGCAAAGCGAAGCCAAAGTGCAGGAAGCTTTGCAGCGCTTGACCAAAGGGCGCACAACATTGGTGATTGCCCACCGCCTTGCCACCGTGCGCATGGCTGATGTGATTTGCGTGATGGATAAAGGCCGGATTGTCGAACAGGGTAGCCATGAAGAACTGATAGCAAAAGACGGGCTTTATGCCCGTCTTGCAGCCTTGCAGTTTCGCGAAAGCTAGAGCACTTCTGCGAAAAGTGGGTCCTTCGACAAGCTCAGGATGAGGCCGGTTTTCGGATAAGAAGTGCTCAAAAACAAAGAGTTAGAGACTTTTCGGTTTTGATTCCATCAAAGCGAAAATAGGCTCTAAAGCCTTAAATCAGAGCAGTGACACGCTGGCGAGAATGCCGTCTACTTCGTTTTTGCGCAGGCCGTAATAATATTCACTCGGCGCATAGAAAATGATGATATGGAGCTTGTCGCCCTGTTGGGCAATTTTCCCTGTACCGCTCAGTTCAAGCCCGGATTTGTAGGCGCCGGTAAAGTCGAAACGATAGCCGTCCAGCCTGTCGAATTTCTCCGGCCGCAGATCGGTCATTTTGCCATTGGCCAGTCCTTGCGCACTATAGGAA
>JALSJA010000080.1 GCA_026989615.1 Parvularculaceae bacterium
CGACGCCGCCCCCAATGCAAGCGAGCGCATATTGGTGGCCCAGCAGGAGATCACCGAGGCCATCAATGAGGGTGATGAAGAATTGGCGGTGGAGTGGATGACCCGCCATATAGAAGATTTACGCCGGGGCTATGAAGTGGCAGGGGTGGATATGGAGGCGAGAATTGGGTGAAAAGCCTTAAAATATAAGGGGATGGGCTATCTCATTTCCCCCTTGACCCCGCCCCCTCAATCCCCTATTTCCTCGTGCTCTTGATCAGAACGCGCGCCAGAAGAAGCGGCGGATGAAAAAGGACTAACCCAAAAAGGCCTTGAAAAACAGGCCGTTAACAGGAGTCGAGCTTATGTATGCGGTTGTAAAAACCGGTGGCAAGCAATATCGCGTTGCCAAGGATGATGTCATTAAAGTGGAAAAACTGGACGGCGCGGCGGGCGATATCATTGCCCTCGACGAAGTTCTTATGCTCGCCGATGGCGACAAGGTGACCATTGGTGCTCCGCGCATTGATGGCGCTTCCGTGGCCGCCGAGATTCTCGAGCAGGCCCGGGCCAAGAAAGTCATCATTTTCAAAAAGCGCCGTCGGCAAAATTACCGCCGCAAAAAAGGCCACCGCCAGCACCTCACCGTGTTGCGGGTGACAGATATTCTGACCGATGGCGCCAAGCCAAAAGCAGCCAAGAAGGCAGCGCCAAAAGCTGAAGCTCCGAAAAAAGAGACTGCTAAAAAAGCGGCTCCAAAAGCAGCGCCAAAAGCGGACTTTATTGATGATGTCTCGCTCATCTCCGGCGTTGGTCCGGTCTTGCAGAAGAAGCTTGCCGAATTTGGTGTTTCATCCCTGAAAGACATTGCGGCCATGAAAAAAGCCGATGTGGAAAAAATGGACGAGGCCTTAAACCTTCGCGGTCGCGCCGAGCGCGATGAGTGGGTTGAACAGGCCAAAGAATTGATTGCAGGCAAACCGCCCCGGGCCAAAGTGGACCAGGACGCGGCAGCGAAAAAGAAATAGGAGTACGGAACCATGGCACATAAAAAAGCAGGCGGTTCATCCCGTAATGGTCGCGATTCAGCAGGGCGCCGCCTCGGCGTTAAAAAATCCGGCGGCCAAGCCGTGATTCCCGGCAATATCATCATTCGCCAGCGCGGCACAAAATTTCATCCGGGCGTGAATGTCGGCATGGGTAAGGATCACACGATTTTCGCCACCACAGAAGGCCGCGTATCATTTGCCACCAAACGCGGCGGCCGCACCTATGTGAGCGTCGATCCGGCAGAATAGTTTTTAAAGGCAAAAGTCTTTTTAAGAAGGAGGGCTTTGGCCCTCCTTTTGTTTTGGGGTGGTTCTTTCTTTGTTTTGATGCTCCCGAGTGAAAAGGTGTTATAAACAATCATGAAATTTCTCGACCGGACGAAGATCTATGTAAAAAGCGGCAAGGGCGGCAATGGCTGCATGTCCTTCCGGCGCGAGCGCTATGTGGAATTTGGCGGCCCTGATGGCGGCGATGGTGGTCGCGGCGGTCATGTCTTTGCGTTGGCGGTGGATAATCTCAACACGCTGATCGATTATCGCTATCAGCAGCATTTCAAGGCAGAAACCGGCACCCATGGCATGGGCCGCAATCGCACCGGTAAGGATGGCGAGGATTGCATTATCAAAGTTCCCGTTGGCACGCAGATTTTTGAAGAAGATGAAGAAACCCTGATTGCCGATCTGGATGAGCTGGGCAAAAAGGTTCTGCTCGCCAAAGGTGGCAATGGCGGCTTTGGCAATGCGCGGTTCAAAAGTGCGGCCAATCAGGCTCCGCGCCGGGCCAATCCCGGACAGCCAAGTGAAGAGCGCACTTTGTGGCTGCGGTTGAAACTGATTGCCGATATTGGCCTTTTGGGCCTGCCCAATGCCGGCAAATCAACCCTGCTCGCTGCGGTTTCGGCGGCCAAACCAAAAATTGCCGATTATCCGTTTACAACCCTGCACCCCAATCTTGGGGTGGTGCGGGTGTCGGCGGGCGAAAGTTTTGTCATGGCGGATATTCCCGGCCTGATTGAAGGCGCCCATGAAGGGGTAGGCATTGGCGATAGATTTCTCGGTCATGTGGAGCGCTGCGCCGCTTTATTGCATTTGGTTGATGCCAGCGCCGACGATGTGGTTGCCAGCTATAAAACCGTGCGTGGCGAGGTCGAAGCCTATGGCGGGGAATTGGCCAAACGGGTTGAAATTACCGCTTTGAACAAAGTAGACCTGATAGAAGAAGACTTATTGGCCGAGAAAAAGGCGGCGCTTGAAAAAGCCCTTGGCAAGGAGGTCCCCCTTATTTCCGGCGCCACCCAAAGCGGGGTTTCCGATCTGCTGAAATCTTTATTGACCATAATCAAGCAGCAACGGGAAATTTTTAGTAAAGAAAAAAAACACCACGCCCTTCAGGAAAGCCGGAATGGCGATGGGGGTAATTGGGAGCCCACGGCGTAAAGGCAAAATCAAAGGCGGTATAAATGTCAGAGGTAGAAAACCTGTTGCGTCAGGCGCAGGAAAAAATAAAAGCCAAAGATTGGCCGCAAGTCGCCGCCATTTTGGAAAAGGCCTTCACAGCCTCTGAAGACAAGGGACAAAAGTCTGCCATTGCCGGACAATTGGGCGGGTTTTATTATAAAAGCAAAGATTACATTGCTGCGGTCAAGTGGTTTGAACGATTGACCGATTTACAGCCCGGTGAAGCTTCTTTCTGGTATGATTTGGGTCGCGCCAAACAGTTTGCCGGTGATGAGGAAGGCGCAAGAAAAGCCTATCTGAAAGCGCTGCACCAAAACAATACCCATGCGGGTCACTTTCTGGCTGCCGGGGCGGCTCTCCATCGCGCCGGGCGTGAAGAGGAGGCCTTGCAGGTCTGGACATTGGGCGATGATCGCGATCCGACACTGCGACAGGTCCAATTTAATTTGCAGGCGGATCAGACAATCAGAGAGGAATCGCATCTGGCGGACCAAACCTTTCGCAAAGTCTTTTCGGAATTGCACAGAAAGACCATTGCCGCGCAACCGGAGTCGGATAAATTGCAACGGGTGATGAATGCCATCTGGTCGCAGACCCATGACGGTCCGGTTGAATTTCCGGTTCCGCAATTAAAGCCGCAATTCTTTTATATGCCAGACCTGCCGCCAATAGCGGTATTTGATTGCGCCGATGCGCCATGGGTCGCAGAGCTTGAAGCGGCAACAGATGATATTCGCGCGGAATATATAAACGCCATAGAGCAGGGCATGAAAGGTGCGCCCTATGTTGAGGCGACATCCCTTTTGCGCGGTGATTGGGATAAATTGCGCGGTAAGGATATTTGGAACTCCATTCATCTGTATAAGGATGGTCAGTTGCAAAAGGGTATTCAGGAAGCTTTCCCAAAAACCCTTAAGGCATTGGCACAAGCGCCCGTCACGCGAATGGGCGGTAATCCCATTGAGGCCTTTATTTCGGTGCTGAAACCCGGCGCCCATATTCCGCCCCATCATGGTCTCGCCAATATCAGAATGACGGTCCATTTGCCGCTGATTGTGCCGGGGGATTGTGCCATTCGCGTTGGCGATGAAATATTGCACTGGCAGGAAGGAAAAATTCTGGCCTTTGATGATAGTTTCAATCATGAGGCATGGAATAAATCGGACAAAACCCGCGTGGTTCTGATCTTCGAGGCCTGGGCACCGGATCTAAGCGAGGCAGAGCGCACAGCCATCAGCGCCAGCTTCGAGGCACGCAATCAATGGCTGAAAAATCGCAAAATTCCGCAAGATTGATTTTATAAAGGCCGAACTTCCGTAAACTGACCATATTTGCGAAAGCGATAGAGATAGGTCGGCAGGATCGCTTCCATTGTATCAGGGGCAATGCCAAGCGCCTCGAAGCCAAGGGCGCCATCGCTGACCACATTATCAGCCTTCAAAAGTCTCACCTGATCGGCGGTAATCGGCGCCTGCACAAGGCCAAAGCTGAGCATGGCCACCAAATCCCCCATACCGCCCATCATCCCGGCAACAGGAAAGGGCAAAGGCAACATCAAAACCCTGCGGTCAATAATACGTGCTGTCAGGGTCATTAATTCCTTAAAGCTTGCCGCTTGCGGCCCGCCCAATTCAAAAACCTTGCCGCGATGGACGGGGTTTTCCAGCGCCGCACAAATTGCGTCGGCAACATCATCCACATAGACCGGCTGAAAGCGCGTTTTGCCGCCGCCAATCAGCGGTACCGAGCGAAACAGCGCCATCATGGCGGCAAAACGATTGAAGAAATCATCTTCCGGACCAAAGATAACAGAAGGCCGCATGATCACAGATTGCGGATGGGCCTCGCGCATGGCTTTTTCGCCAAGGGCTTTGCTGCGGGCATATTGGCTGGCGCTGCTCTCATCGGCACCAATGGCTGAGACATGAACAATATTG
>JALSJA010000081.1 GCA_026989615.1 Parvularculaceae bacterium
CGCAAGAAAAATATCCTCAAAGCCAGGAATTTTTATTTGCTGATCTGGATTTCGACCATGGTACTGATGACCATCATCACCCTTGGCATCTCTTTTGCCATGCGCGGGATTGGCGGAGAAGAATTTGTCAATGACCAGTTTGTACGGCTTGTTATCGGCGCCATCTCTCTATTGTTTATCGTCATCGGAAATTTCCTGCCAAAGACCAGACCGAGCTTTTCATTCGGTATCCGCACCCCATGGACCTTGTCGAGCAATACCACATGGGAGAAAACCCATCGCCTTGGTGGGCGGTTGTTTATGCTGGCTGGACTGATTGGTGCCGTCTCGGCGTTCTTTCTCGGCGGCATATGGATGGCCTTGACGCTACCGGCCATGGTGGGCACTATCGCCATAGTGACCTTTGCCTATTCCTGGCTGACATGGCGCAAGGCCGACGATAAAATTGGCCAGACCAATTATGTGGAATAGACTTTTTCTTTTTAACGCGGCCTTACATGAAATACATTGCGCATGGCCTTGGTCATTGGTTTTCCATAAGGCAAGATCACCTTATATTTTCCGGCGATGCAGAAATGCGACAGGAACTGTCCATTATTCCACATATGCAAGGCAAAACCCGGCGGTTCATCCACCACTAGCGGGCGGCCATCGGGTTTATCGGGGTCAATCGGTGACAGGTCGAGCCCGATCTGCGCTGCCACAGCGGCCGAAACGGTTATCCCCGTGCGCATGAACTGGGTGCTGATCGGACGATGAATATGGCCGCAAATAATTTTCTTTACATGGTTATGAGGCTCAACTGTTTGTCGCAAAAGCTGCACCCATGCCTCGTCATTATGGGCGGTCATCCAGTCAATACCTGTGAATAATGGCGGGTGATGAATGGCCAGCAGCACCGGCTTGTCGGTATTTTCTTTTAATTGTTTTTCAAGCCAAGCCGCGCGGTTCTCGCAAAACCCGCCGCCATGTTTGCCCGGCTCCAAAGTGTCGGAAATGATGACGCGGCTGTCATCACTTTCCAGCACATATTGCATAAAACCGTCTTCAAAAAAGGCGTCCGAGAAAACCTTGGTAAAATTTTCACGATTGTCATGATTGCCCATGACCGGCCAGATTTTCATCGGAAAGCTCGCAAACATTTTCTTCAGCTTGCGATAGGCCTCCACCGATCCGGTTTCTGTCAAATCGCCCGTAGCGATGATTAAATCCGGCTGCGGCCTTATCTTGCGCAAGGCCTGAAACACCAGTTTCAAACGTTTTTCATTGTCCTTGGCCCCAATATCCTTGCCAACGCCAATATGCAGATCGGTTATCTGAGCAATTAACATGCGGATCCTCTTAAAATCATCCTGCGCCAGACATTACCCTGACAATAATCGCATTTACTTTCTATAGGCCTGATGAACCCCATCCCAATCATCCCCCGGCGGTGCCGTCTTATAATCGGCAACCCGCGCTTTCATCATATGATAATAATTCTCGATATGAAATTCTGTGCCGAGCATCACAATTTTATCCAGAATTTCTTCTGCTCCCTCCCAGTCCTGTGCCCCATAGGCCTTGCGAAAGGCCTGATGCAGGGAGTGAAGATGGCGAAATGTTGCACTATCGGCCAGATCTTCATCGCCAATCAGGGCAAAAATCACCTCCGGGCGATCCCGCCCGACCACACGCAGGCAATCCAGCTCCAATATTGCAAATTTCGGTAATTGCTCGGCCAAAGCGCTGCCAATAATGATTCCGACCCCATATTGCTTGGTCAGCCCCTCAAGGCGGGAGGCCAGATTGACCGTGTCCCCGAGAACGGAATAGGCAAAGCGCTGCTTTGACCCCATATTGCCGACGCTACAGGGGCCGGAATTGAGGCCGATACCGATTTTGGTTTCGACCGGAAGTGCTGCATTTTCCGGGTCGCGTTCCCGCTCGGCATTCATTTCACGCAAAACGGACATCATTTTCAGGGAAGCACGCGCTGCATTTTCATGATGGTCGAAATCATCCAGCGGCGCATTCCAGAAACTGACTATCGCATCGCCAATATATTTATCAATGGTCGCCTTGCCCTCCATGAGAATATCGGTCATGGGGGTCAGGAAATTATTCAAAAAGGTTGTGATTTGCTGCGGGCCGAGATCTTCGGATATTTTTGAAAATCCGCGAATATCACAAAACAGAATAGTCAAATCGCGCTCTTCCCCGCCAAGGCTCAATAGAGAAGGATCATCGGCAATTTTATCAACCATTTCCGGCGACAGATAGAGGTCAAACGCATCCTTGATATAGGCCTTCTCTGCCTCGGTCATCAAAAAGCTCGAGGTCGAGGTCACAATCGCCACTACCAACAGGCCCAAAACCGGAAAAATCGGATCGATAAGAATTTGATTGGTGAAATATTGCACCCAGGAAAATAACAGCACCCCGCCAACCATGAAAATGGTCAAAACTCCCCCCCGCAAAGCGCCCAGAAATGGCAGGGCAAAAACCAGAACCAGACCGCCGATTAAAATTATCATCGATTCAACACCAACCGCCCAATCCGGTCGCGAGAGAAATTTCCCCAAAAGCATTTGCTCGGTCATTTGAGCATGAACCAGAACCCCGGCAGCTTCGGCGGTCATTGGCGTTGCCACCAAATCAAGCAAGCCGGTGGCGCTCGTACCCACATAGACAATGCGCCCCTCAAACCAGTCGAGCATTTCCTGATCAATCTCGGTTTTGTCCATGATCTTCCATGCCGGTACGACACGCTCTGGCACATCCTCGGTAAAATGCACATACATCTGTCCGTCGCCCGTGGTCGGAATTTCAAGCGCGCCAACCCCAACCGCCACCAATTCTGTGTTGGTTTCATTGTTTTCGCCAGACGCGTTGCTGGATTTCAGCGTGTAGCTGCGTGCGCCTTGGGCAACCCGTAAGGCTTCCAATGTCAAAGCCGGATATTCCTGCCCGTCAATAATATTCAAAAGCGGCGCCTTGCGAATAATCCCGTCGCCATCCGGGTCAATGCTGACAAAGCCCGTGCCCTTGGCTTGTTCATTCAAAATATCGAGCGGCAAAATTGCCCCGCCTTTTTCTATCAGCGAAAGCTCCGGCAAATCGCCGGCAATCACCCGGCCCCATTTTACCGGTGGGTGCTTGCCATCCTCATTGGTCATGAAATAGCCGGTAACGGTATTGGTTTCGGCAATGGCTTGCGCGAAATATTCATCATGATTGGGTAGCTGGAAAAAAGGCGCGAGGCTTTGATCGTCCATACCATATCTTTTATACAGCGCCGCCACCGCATCGGGCGAGGTTCTGTCCGGCTCGGAAAAGACCATATCAAAGGCAATAACCGCTGCACCTGAATCGCTGACCGCATAGAGCATTTGCGCAATATCGGTGCGGGGCCATGGCCATTGGCCGTATTTTTTGAGGCTCTCTTCATCAATATCAATGACCCGCACCCCGGCATCCTCATAGGCGCGTGGCGCAGCCCGTTGATAGGCATCAAACACCAACCCGCCAACACGATTAAAAGCGTCCGGCGCGGTTAGCCGCAAAAACAACATGCCAGCCAAAACCAGCATACCGATAATGATAGGTATTAGCTTCTTGCGCTGACCCAATTTCAGACTGAATCCCTGCTGCGATGCCACGAAAACTCCCCTGCCTACAGGCCCTTAACCAGTTTCTTCTCTCTTTGCCTATACTATCCAAGGCTTGGCTTTGTGGCAAAGCCTCTTTTCCTGTTGCAGCGCAGCATTTGTGCAATTTTCAGCACGATTCTTGCGTATCCATGCCCATCTGGTCAGCACTGCAGGAAATATGGTAAATCTACACAAGATAAAGCCCCTTTCGGCCCATTTAACCCCGGAAATTGCTTCGGTGACCATTAAGCGCATCCCCCTTGACCAGCTTGCCAGCATGGCCAGCGCTCCATTGGCTTCAAACCCGTTTTACCGGCCAGACCAGCTTCATATCGCTTTGAGCCATTTGGGCGTGCCCGATACTATTGTCATTCTTGGTGGCTATGATCGCCAAGGGGAGTTGATCGGACTGCTACCGCTGGTGCAGGACAAGGGCTATGCCCGCCTGCCCATACGCTATTGGCGCAATTACACCCATCCCTTTTGCTTTTTGCAGGACCCATGGGTACAGCCAGCGCATTTGGAGGATTTTTTTCATGGGGTCTTTCTATGGCTGGAAAAACATTCACGCTTACCTTTTTTGCGACTGACGGGCTTAAGCAAAAATATGGGTGAAATTCTGGGCCGGGTTGACAGGGAACGGTTTCGATATCGCCCCTTGCAAGAAGAGCGTGCCATTTTGCAATCTTCGCTTGGTGGAGAGGCTTATATCAATGCGACCATGCGCAAGAAAAAGCGCAAGGAATATAAAAGGCTGCAAAACCGTTTAGCGGAAATGGGA
>JALSJA010000082.1 GCA_026989615.1 Parvularculaceae bacterium
GTCCGGCCCTTCGCCTTGGCTCAGGAGCGTCAAAACAAAGACTTAGAGCCCGGTTTTGATTCCATCAAAACCGGGCTCTAGCGCCGGGCTGGTCCCGGGTTTTTATTGGTAAATTCATTTGCGCTCGGGGCGCTGGTTGGGTAAACAGCCCTGACCTGCCCATTTTGATTATCCAGCCGGGCAGGACCTTTGCAGGGGTGTAGCTCAGTTGGTAGAGCATCGGTCTCCAAAACCGAGGGCCGGGGGTTCGAGTCCCTCCGCCCCTGCCATTTCCATTATCAGCTTAGAGAGAGGGATTCCCTTGCTCTGTGCGTTGGAAAGTCTGAACCCACTAATCATAATTAGCCTGACCCTGACCGGAATAAACGCCCGTCGATCAATCCATATAGGTCTGGGGGCAGTTTTCTTCGTCTTTATAGATACAGGCAGCGGCCAGAGTTTCGTCGCAATATTGGCACAGAGCGGTCGGGGTGGGCTTGATTATTTTGTCGTTTTCTATGCTGAAGCCTTTATTGCGAAATTGCTTCAGGGCCCGCGAGAAAGTTTCCGGCGTCATGTCGAGATAGGAGGCGGTGGTGGATTTGTCATAGGGCAGGGTGATGGCGCTCGATTCGCCACCACTTTGCTCAATACCAAGTTTCAAAAGGAACCAGCCAACCCGCTCCGAGGCGGTTTTCAGGCGCGAATGCTCTATCTGTTGAATCAGCCCTTGGGAGCGCAAAGACAGAGAGCCAATCATATTCAACGCGAATTTGGCATTATCCATCAGGCTTTGCCGAACGATTGGCGCGGGGATGGAGAGCAATGTCGTGTTTTGGACAATCTGGGCGCTGACAATAGAAGGAATATTGAGAAAGACAGCCGCTTCCATCAGCGAATCACCCGCCGACAGCATTTGCAGTATGGCCTCATCGCCGGAATCCGTGCCTTTGAATATTTTGACCCAGCCTTCAAGGATAAGATAATAGCGCGACAGGGTTTCCCCTTGCATGAACAATATTTGACCCTTGTCGTAATTGCGTACATCCCCATGGGATAAAAGATTGTCGAGGTCTTCATCGGCCAATTTTGAAAAGGCCGGAAGCGCTTTGATTAAGGGCATATAGGGCTCAAAAAGACTGGCACGAGGGCTTTTGGCGGTCATGGTCTCCGTCTGGCCGGCTCTATGGTCGAGATCCTGAACCAGACTTTGCTCGGCAAGATGGAGGCGGTCAATTTTACCGGTAAGAAGATCAAACCAGGTGATGGGTGAAATCGCTTCCAGCCCTTCAGTATTATCGGTTTGAGCCAACTGCTCATGGATAAAATCGAGGCATTCCATGACATAGCCCCCCATGACCGCTTCAATCTGCCTTTTTTGCTCGGGGGCGGCGAGAGAGAAAAAAGCGCGCTGATAGGCGTCTTGCTCTTCAATCAGGCTTATCATGCGCTCGGAAAATTCGCGATTGCGAAAGGCGTTTGAGCAAAACCCATGCGCTCCCCATGCCCGTTCGCGCCCCAAGCGTTCTTTCCACTGCAGATAGTTGGAATAGGCGCTGACCTTGACGGGGTCGACTTGCGGGAGTTGCAAAGCCAGCTCCACGCATATATCCAGAGTCGGTGCCAAATATTTATAGGTATAGGCATTGAGGGCGGCAGCGTAGCTGATTTTTCCCTGCTGAACCTTTGATCGGTGTTCGGACAGTTTTTCGCCTTGCGTCAGCAGGTTTTCGAGCTTGGCGCGACGCAGGGGGTCTGTATCAACCTTGGAATATTGTTGCACGCTATCCCGGAAGTCAGCGAGCGCTTTGTCACTCACCAGATATTGCGCGCGTAGCTCGGTGCTGAAAATTTCCCCTTCGCTGTCAACGAAAAGGCCTGTCCGGCCTCTTTCCAATTGCCATTGATGGGCCAATTCTCCCATTTTCAGCAATAATTGCACAGTTTCGGTGGAGGGTGATGGGCTGTTGGTCATGGGGGGCTTGTAACGGTTTTTCTTCTGTCTCGCTACAGATTTCGTGAAAAAACAACGGTCTTGATGCAGATCAATCCTAATTTACATGGGCGCGGCTATCCATTCAGCATGGCTTGAAATCGGTTGAGCCATTTCACTTCTTACAGAGGGCAGAGCTGTGGGATATTTAGATAACATAACAAAGGGCCAGCAAACAACGGCCTTAACCTCGTCGACATTGGCTTTTACAGTGTGCTTCGCGGTCTGGACAATTTTTTCCATTATCGGGATTCGTATCAAGGCGGAATTGGGCTTGAATGATTCTCAATTCGGTTTGTTGATCGCTACGCCGATCCTTACCGGTTCTGTTAGTCGTATTTTTCTTGGCATTTGGGCCGATCAGTTTGGCGGGCGCCTGGTTTACACATTATTGATGTTGGTCACGGCTGTTGCGGTGGCGATATTAACTTTTGCCGATACCTATCTCATGTTTCTTCTGGCGGCGCTTGGCCTTGGTCTGGCCGGGGGCAGTTTTGCTGTCGGTATCGCCTATGTGTCCAAATGGTATCCCAAAGAACAGCAAGGCACAGCGCTTGGTATTTTCGGCGTTGGTAATGTCGGCGCGGCGATAACCAATTTTGGTGCTCCCTATCTGCTGATTGCCTTTGGTGGTGAATGGAAAGGTGTTGCTTTTGTTTATGCAGCGGTGCTCGCAGTGACCGCTATTTTATTTTATATTTTCACCAAGGATGATCCGGCCCAGCAGGAGCGCAAGGCCAAAGGTATTCGCGGTGATGGGTTTATCAAACAGCTTGCACCCTTGAAATATATGCAGGTGTGGCGCTTTGCGTTCTATTATTTCTTCGTCTTTGGCGCCTATGTGGCTTTGGCCCTGTGGTTGCCTCGCTTTTACACGGGGGCTTATGGCCTTTCTCTGGCAACCGCCGGTCTGTTGACCGCGATTTACGCTTTGCCGGGTTCTATTTTCCGGGCGCTTGGGGGCTATCTGTCTGATAAAATCGGTGCCCGCGCTGTGATGTATTGGACCTTTGGTGTGTCCCTGGCGGTGATGTTCGTGCTCTCCTATCCTTCCACCACCTATACGGTTGCCGGTATTGAGGGACCAATTGAATTTAACATCACGGTGCCACTTTGGCTGGTTGTTGGTCTTACCATTGTTCTCGGCTTCTTCATGTCGCTGGGCAAGGCGGCTGTCTACAAACATATTCCGGTTTATTACCCGAACCATGTGGGGTCCGTCGGCGGTATGGTCGGACTTATTGGCGGCCTTGGTGGTTTCTTCCTGCCTGTTGCTTTTGGTGTGATGAACGACCTGATCGGTGTCTGGACCAGCCATTTCATGCTGCTGACGATCCTTGTCGCCATCAATCTGGTTTGGATGCATATCGCCATCATCCGGTCGGAAAAAGCGAAATTCCCAGAGCAATCTGGGCCGAAAGATCTGCCTGAATTGGGAGACCTTCAAGATACCATAAGCGAAGGAGCTAAAAATGGCTAAAGATCTATATGATTGGGACCCGGAAGACGAGGCCCAATGGAACGCAACCGGTAAAAAAATTGCCAATCGCAATTTGTGGATATCAATTCCAGCCCTTCTGTGCGGCTTTGCGGTTTGGCTCTATTGGGGGATCATCACGGTACAGATGATCAATCTTGGATATCCCTTTGAGCAGTCACAATTGTTTACACTTGCGGCGATTGCCGGACTAACCGGGGCGACCTTGCGTATTCCGTCGACCTTTTTCATCCGGCTTGCCGGGGGGCGCAATACCATCTTCCTGACGACGGCTTTGCTGATTATACCGGCTTTTGGTACCGGGATTTTATTGCAAAACCCGGACACACCCCTTTGGCAGTTTCAGCTAATGGCGCTGTTGTCCGGTATTGGTGGCGGTAATTTCTCTGCGTCCATGTCCAATATCAGCTTTTTCTTTCCCAAAAAAGTGCAGGGCTATTCTCTGGGTATGAATGCCGGTCTTGGTAATTTTGGTGTTACAACCATGCAGGTCGTCATTCCTCTGGTAATGACGGTGGGCATATTTGGTGGCACCTCCATGACCCTGAAGGCGACATCCGGCACGCTCATTGGCAAAATTCCGGCGGGCACAGAGACTTATTTGCACAATGCCGGCTTTATCTGGGTGGCGGTTTTAATTCCGATTGTCATTGCCGTCTGGCTTGGCATGAATAATATCAAGGCACCGCATGTATCGCCCAATGTTAAAGGGCCATTACCTGCTTTTGGCAAAATTATAGGCATGTTGCTGATTGGTCTTATCACCTCGACCTTTGGTTTGTGGCTGATGTTGCCGGCGGATGTCGGCGGCTCCGGCTGGATGGTTTCCAAATGGCTTGTTTTGCCAATCGTGGTCGTCCTGACCGTTTATGCCCTGCGAATGATCCCCGGTTCCATCGGGCAAAGTTTGAAACATCAATATCAGATTTTCAACAATAAACACACTTGGGCCATGACCATTATCTATACCATGACCTTTGGTTCTTTCATTGGCTATGCGGTCGCTTTTGGTCTTGCCATAAAAGTGATCTTCGGGTTCCAGCACATTGAAATTGACGGCATTATGACACACACGACTCCTAATCCTGAAGGGCCGTCAGCTTTGATGTTTGCCTGGACCGGTCCGTTTATTGGTGCGCTTATTCGACCTATTGGCGGAATTGTTTCCGATAAAATAGGCGGCGCGCGGGTGACCCAGATCATTTCCGTAATCATGGTCATTGCCGCGCTCGGTGTCGCCTACTTTATGAAACAGGCCTATATGTCGCCGACGCCGCAGGATTATTTCGTGCCGTTTCTTATCCTGTTTCTTATTCTGTTTGCAGCAACAGGGATTGGTAACGGCTCGACCTTCAAGACCATTGCGGTGGTGTTTGATAAGGAGCAGGCCGGGCCTGTGCTTGGCTGGACAGCGGCGATTGCGGCCTATGGTGCCTATATCATTCCCAAAGTCTTTGGCGAACAGATTAAAGCGACAACACCGGAATATGCGCTTTATGGATTTGCAGCCTTTTATGTCCTCTGCATCATCATCAATTGGTGGTTCTATCTTCGCAAGGATGCCTATGTGAAAAATCCATAACAGGAACAGCCGCTGCTTTCGCCAGCCAGGCGAGAGCAGCGGGATAGTATTTTTGGCAATATGACAAATTATCCAGGAGACCAAAATGGGCCATTTCATTGACAGGCTGACCTACTTTTCCAAGATTGACGGTAAATTTGCCGATGGCCATGGCATTGTGACAGAAGAAGATCGCGGCTGGGAACGTTCCTATCGCGGACGCTGGGCCCATGACAAAATTGTCCGCTCGACCCATGGGGTAAATTGCACCGGGTCTTGCAGTTGGAAAATCTATGTCAAAAACGGCTTGGTAACATGGGAAACCCAGCAAACGGATTACCCGCGCACCAGACCGGATATGCCCAATCATGAGCCGCGGGGTTGTTCACGCGGGGCCAGCTATTCCTGGTATCTCTATTCGGCGGCCCGTCTGAAATTTCCTTTGATTCGCTCACGTCTGCTAAAAGCATGGCGGGCGGCGAAGGCAAAATATCCCGATCCGGTCGAGGCTTGGGGCAGTATTGTTTCAAACCCGAAGATCGCCAATGATTATAAAAAGCTGCGAGGGCTTGGCGGCTTTGTGCGTGGCAGCTGGGATGAGGTCAATGAAATCATTGCCTCGGCCAATATTTATACGGTGAAAACCTATGGACCGGATCGGGTTGTAGGGTTCTCGCCGATTCCAGCCATGTCGATGGTCTCCTATGCGGCGGGCACACGATATTTGTCGCTGATGGGTGGCACTTGCCTCAGTTTTTATGATTGGTATTGCGATTTGCCGCCATCCTCACCGCAGATTTGGGGCGAGCAAACGGATGTGCCGGAAAGCGCCGACTGGTTCAACTCCTCTTACATCATTGCCTGGGGCTCGAATGTGCCGCAGACGCGCACACCGGACGCCCATTTCTTTACCGAGACCCGCTATAAGGGCACCAAAACCGTTTCGGTAACGCCGGATTATTCGGAAGTCGCCAAGCTGACCGATATTTGGCTCAACCCCCGTCAGGGCACCGATAGTGCCATGGCCATGGCCATGGGGCATGTGGTGTTCAAGGAATATCACCTTGGTAAGAAATCGGAATATTTTGAAGATTATATCCGCAATTATTCCGATATGCCGATGCTGGTCATGCTTGAAGAAAAGGATGGGGCTTTCCATCCGGGGCGGACCTTGCGGGCCAGTGATTTTGATGATGACCTTGGTATTGCTGATAATGCCGACTGGTCACCGGTTATTTGGGATGAGCATTCCAAATCCATCAAATCCCCCAATGGCACGATCGGCGCGCGCTGGGGCGCCAAGGGTAAGTGGAATCTGGAAGCCAAAGACCGCGCTAGCGGCAAGGATATCTGGGCCGAACTTAGCTTTATTGAAACCCATGATGATGTGGTAAAAGTGGCATTTCCCTATTTTGGTGGCGTCCCCCATGATCAGGAAATTTTTGCCCATACCGCCCATGACGACGTGCAGATGCGCAATGTTCCGGTTCGCAAAGTCAAGCTGAAAGATGGCTCCACAGCCTATACCACAACCGTTTATGATTTGACGGCAGCCAATTATGCGATTGATCGCGGCCTTGGCGGGGGCAATGTCGCATCGTCCTTTGATGACGATATTCCCTATACGCCCGCATGGCAGGAAAAAATTACCGGCGTTGACCGGGAGAAAGTTATTCAGGTAGCGCGGGAATTTGCTGAAAATGCCGACAAGACGAGGGGCCGGTCCATGGTCATTCTCGGTGCAGCGATCAACCACTGGTATCATATGGATATGATCTATCGGGGGATTATCAATCTCCTGATTATGTGCGGCTGTATCGGCAAATCCGGTGGCGGCTGGGCCCATTATGTGGGGCAGGAAAAACTGCGCCCGCAAACCGGCTGGATACCGCTGGCCTTTGCGACCGACTGGAACCGTCCGCCGCGGCAGATGAATTCGACCTCGTTTTTCTATAATCACTCAGATCAGTGGCGCTATGAAAAGCTTCATGTGGATGAAATTCTTTCGCCTTTGGCTGACAAGAAAAAATGGCAGGATTATTCACTGATTGATTGCAATGTCCGTTCGGAGCGTATGGGCTGGCTGCCCTCTTCGCCGCAATTCAACCAGAACCCCCTGACATTCAAGGCCAAAGCCGGTGATGGTGATATCAAGGCTTGGGTGACCCAGCAATTGGTCGATGGCAAGCTGGAATTTTCTTGCGAAGATCCCGATGATCCGGCCAATTTCCCGCGCAATTTATTTGTCTGGCGCTCCAATATTCTTGGTTCATCGGGCAAGGGCCATGAATATATTTTAAAGCACTTGCTGGGGGCCTCCAACGCGCTGATGGCCGAAGATATTGGCGTTACCGGCGGGGCCAAACCCAAAGAAGTGAAATGGCACGACAAGGCTGTGGAAGGAAAGCTCGACCTTGTTGTGACCTTGGATTTCCGCCTGTCGACCACGGCTGTTTATTCGGACATCGTTTTACCGGCGGCCACTTGGTATGAAAAAGATGATCTCAATACCTCCGACATGCACCCCTTTATTCACCCGCTTTCACAGGCGGTGGAGCCAGCCTGGGAAAGTCGCAGTGACTGGCATATTTTCAAGGGATTAGCGAAGAAATTTTCCGAACTGTGCCCCGGCCATCTGGGCGAGGAAACAGATCTGGTTAGCGTGCCGATCCTTCACGACACGCCGGGTGAACTTGGCCAGCCCTTGGATGTCAAAGACTGGAAAAAAGGCGAATGTGATCCGGTCCCCGGCAAAACCATGCCCGGGCTGGTCGAGATC
Organism: Parvularculaceae bacterium; assembly: GCA_026989615.1. Classification (GTDB taxonomy): domain Bacteria; phylum Pseudomonadota; class Alphaproteobacteria; order Caulobacterales; family Parvularculaceae; genus S012-90. The sequence continues at coordinate 7,811 of JALSJA010000082.1, forward strand.
ACCCGAAACTATCCGGCCCTTTATGATATGTTTACTTCCGTTGGTCCGCTCATGGCCAAGCTTGGCAATGGCGGCAAGGGGATTGGCTGGGATACCAAGGATGAGATTAAACTTCTTGGGCAGCTAAACCATACGGTGCGCAAAGAGGGCATATCCAAAGGGCAGCCGAAAATCGAATCGGCGATTGATGCCTGCGAGGTTGTGCTGAGTCTGGCGCCGGAAACCAATGGGGAAGTGGCGGTCAAGGCCTGGGCGGCGCTCAGCGAATTTACCGGTCGCGACCACACCCATCTGGCGCGGCCCAAGGAAGATGAAAAAATCCGCTTCCGGGATGTGCAGGCACAACCACGTAAAATCATATCTTCGCCCACATGGTCGGGTCTGGAAGATGAGCATGTCAGCTATAATGCCGGCTATACCAATGTCCATGAGCTGATACCGTGGCGCACCCTGACCGGGCGACAACAATTCTATATTGATCATGAATGGATGCGTGATTTTGGCGAGACGCTTTGCGTCTATAAGCCGCCAATATCAACCCGCTCGATCAATTCGACGATTGAGGATCTTGGCGGATCGTCCAAACAGATAGCACTGAACTGGATTACGCCGCACCAGAAATGGGGCATCCACTCCACCTATTCCGATAATCTTCTGATGCTGACCATGAACAGGGGTGGGCCGATTATCTGGATTTCGGAAATTGATGCGAAGAAAATCGATGTCGAGGATAATGACTGGATCGAGGTTTATAATGCCAATGGCGCTATTTCTGCCCGGGCGGTTGTCTCCCAGCGTGTGCCGGAAGGCATGAGCATGATGTATCATGCGCAGGAAAAAACCATGAACACGCCGGGCAATGCGATTACCAAACAGCGCGGCGGGATTCATAACTCGGTCACTCGTGCCGTCGTCAAGCCGACCCATATGATTGGCGGCTATGCGCAATTGGCCTGGGGCTTTAATTATTACGGTACGGTTGGCTCCAATCGCGATGAATTTGTTATCGTCCGCAAAGCCCCCAAACTCGACTGGATGGAAGAACCCTATAAGGAAGGCCAGTCAATCAATCTCGATATCAATCAGGGGGTAGCAAAATGACCATTCGTGCACAAATCGGCATGGTGCTAAATCTCGACAAATGTATCGGGTGCCACACCTGCTCTATCACTTGCAAAAATGTCTGGACCTCCAGATCCGGCGTTGAATATGCCTGGTTCAATAATGTGGAAACCAAGCCCGGTCTTGGCTATCCGCGAAACTGGGAAGATCAGTCGGAATGGAAAGGGGGCTGGGAGCGGACAAAATCCGGCAAGTTGAAACCAAAGGCTGGCGGCAAGGCAAGCCTGCTGGCGCAGATTTTTGCAAACCCCAACCTGCCGGAAATTGATGATTATTATGAGCCTTTTACTTATGAATATGATCATCTGAAAACCGCCAAGGAATCGCGCACCGTGCCAACGGCACGAATGAAATCGGCGATTACCGGCAAAACCAAGGAAGCGCCCGTCTGGGGTGTGAACTGGGAAGAGATTCTGGGTGGCGAGTTTGAAAAACGCTCGGCGGATTATAATTTCGGCGAGATGGAAAAGCAGATCTATGGTGAATTTGAAAACACCTTCATGATGTATCTGCCGCGCCTGTGTGAGCATTGCCTCAACCCGGCCTGTGTCGCGTCGTGCCCATCGGGTGCGATTTATAAGCGCGAAGAAGATGGAGTTGTCTTGATTGATCAGGACAAATGCCGCGGCTGGCGGATGTGCGTTTCGGGCTGCCCTTACAAGAAAATTTATTTCAACTGGCAGTCCGGTAAATCGGAAAAATGCACTTTGTGTTATCCGCGCCTTGAGGCGGGGGAACCAACGGTGTGTTCGGAAACCTGTGTTGGTCGTATCCGCTATCTTGGCGTGCTGCTTTATGATGCCGACAAGATAAAAGAAGCGGCCTCGGTGCCTGATGAAGAAGATCTCTATCAGGCGCAATGTGATTTGTTCCTTGACCCCAATGACCCGGAAGTTCTGGCCCGTGCCCGCGAGGATGGCGTGCCGGAGGCATGGCTGGAAGCAGCACAACGCTCGCCGGTCTATAAAATGGCAATGGAATGGAAAATTGCTTTCCCATTGCATCCGGAATATCGCACACTGCCAATGGTCTGGTATGTGCCGCCCTTATCACCCATTCAATCAGCCCATGAAACCGGTATGCTGGGCAGTGACGGGATGTTGCCCGATGTCAAATCCTTGCGCATTCCGGTGAAATATCTCGCCAATCTGCTGACCGCAGGGGACGAAGCACCCATTGTTTCTGCGTTGGAGCGGATGATGGGGATGCGGTCCTTTATGCGCGCTAAAACCGTTGAGGGCTTTACCGATGAACGCCTACTGCAACGTCTTGGCATGAGCACCGATGAAATGGCCGATATGTATCAGATGATGGCGATTGCCAATTATGAAGATCGCTTTGTCATCCCCACCAATCACCGGGAATATGCGGGCGATGGGCCGTTTGATCATGAAATTGCCTTTGAAACCAAAGCGGAATGCGGTTTCAGTTTCGGCAATGGCTGTCATGGCGGTGAGGCTCCAAAGGCTAATCTGTTCGGTTCACAAACCCATGCCAATACCATGAATGGCAATCCGCGCGGGGGACAAACTGCCGGCGATGGCTGGGGCAAGAAAGGAGGTCCGCGATGAGAAGTTTACGTGTCCTTTCCCGATTGCTTGCTTATCCGGGTACTGAGTTACAGGTCCAAATGCCCGCCTTGCAGGATGTCCTGCGCGAAGACGGATTTTTGAAAGAAAAAACCTTAAAGCCTTTATTGGCTTTTATGGATGAATTGGCTGCGCTGGACCTATTGCAGGCGCAGGAATCCTATGTGGATATTTTTGACCGTGGTCGCGCCCATTGCCTGCATTTGTTTGAGCATGTGCACGGGGAATCGCGGTTTCGCGGTCAGGCGATGATTGACCTGACCGAGCGTTATGCTGAAAAGGGCCTGCAGATAGGAGTTGGAGAATTGCCGGATTATCTGCCGCTATTTCTTGAGTTCATCTCTATTTGCGAACCGGAGGAGGGGCGCGAAACGCTGGCCCAGGCAGCGCCCGTTATTGCCACTATGGCGGAGAAATTACGCCGCCGACAAAGCGGTTATGCGAGTGTCATGGATGCAATTGTCGCGCTTTCCGGGGCGAAATTATCCAAGGCAGATATTTTGAAGGCGGCGGATGCGGCTCTGCCCAATATTCAAACTCTGGATGAGTTGGACAAGGAATGGGAAGAGCCGGAAGCCTTTGGCGGTGCCCCCGAATGTGGCACTTGCGCCGATGGCGCCTTGCCGACAAATCCTGCTATTCATGCAACACATAATTTAAGGGGGCAGTCATGAGTGAATTTCTCAACACTTTCTTCTTCGGTATTTTTCCCTATATCGCTTTGGCCAGCCTGTTTCTCGGTTCCTTGTTGCGCTATGATCGTGACCCCTATTCATGGAAAGCCGATTCCAGCCAGTTGATGTCGCGCAAAGGGCTGCGCCTTGGCAGTAATCTGTTCCATGTGGGTATCATTTTATTGTTCTTTGGCCATCTGGTCGGCCTGCTCACGCCCCATGCGGTTTATGAACCCTTTATAACCGCCGGACAAAAACAGCTTCTTGCGATGACCGCCGGTGGTATTTTTGGCGCCATGGCTTTTGTCGGCATGGTGATTTTGATCTGGCGGCGCACCACCAATGACCGGGTGCGGGCAACCACCAAATTCATGGATATGTTCATTTTATTATTGCTATTTGTGCAACTCATTCTCGGCCTGCTGACAATTCCGGAATCGGCCAAAAGCACCAATGGCGAATCGATGATAGCGCTGGCGGAATGGGCCCAGCATATCGTGACATTCCGCGGTGGTGCGGCTGATTTTGTCGCCCATGAGCCGATGATATTTAAACTGCATATCATTCTCGGTTTGACGATTTTCTTGATTTTTCCGTTCACCCGCCTGGTGCATATGTTCAGTGCGCCGATCAAATATATCCTGCGTCCGGGCTATCAGATTGTGCGCAAGCGCGGGTAAAGAATAAAGCTTAAAAAACAACATAAAAAAAGCAAATGCTTGATCTTCATCAAGCATTTGCTTTGCGTTTGGGCCTAGAGGTGAAGGTGTAGTTTTCCAGAGCGTTTCCAGGATAAGTGGATACCGGTTATCCGTCCGGAAACGCGTCAAAACAAAGATTTAGAGCCCGGTTTTGATTCCATCAAAACCGAACAGGCTCTAGCAGCTCAAACCAGAATTGGGGCAGATCATGGGTAAGAAATCCATTGCTTTATCTTTAGGACTTTTCATTCTTGGAGCAGGGGCAGCACAAGCGGCAACCGGCCCCGAAAAAGTAGAGGCGCCGAAAACCAATAACACGCTTGCTGAAGCGATTATGGGCGGCAAGGCCAATATCAATTTTCGTTATCGCTATGAAACCGTTGATCAGACGGGCTTTGCCCAGGATGCGACAGCCTCGACCCTGCGCATTAAACTGAAATATCAAACCGGGGACTGGAACGATTTTTTCGGTGTCATCGAATTTGATAATGTCTCACAAGTTGGCATTGGTGATTATAATTCCACGGTCAATGGCAAGGCGCAATATCCGGTCATTGCCGACCCGCTTATCACAGATGTTAATCAGGCCTATATTGCCTATAAAGGCATTGCCGATACGGTTTTGATTGCCGGACGCACAGCGCTTAATTTCAACAATCAGCGCTTTGTCGGCACTGTTGGTTGGCGTCAAAATGATCAAACCTGGGATATGGTTGGCGCGGTCAATCAATCGATCAAGGATTTAAAGCTGACCTATGGTTATGTCTGGAACGTCAATCGCATTTTCGGCAATGACCATCCCTTTGGTGATCTTGGCACGTCGACCCATATCGTCAACGCGGAATATGAAGGCTTTGGCATCGGCAAGCTGACCGGCTATGGCCTGTTTATCGATCTGGATGATGCGCCGGTTTTTGGTCTTTCCAGCAACACAATCGGTGCGCGCCTTGAAGGCAAGCAGGATTTTGGCGATAGCGGCGCCAAATTCATCTATGAGCTTGAATTTGCCAGCCAAAGCGATGCCGGCAATAATCCCAACGCCTATACCGCCAATTACACGCTGGTTTCAGCCGGTCTGTCGGCCAACGGCCTGACCGGCAAGATTGGCTATGAGGTTCTGGGCGCTGATAATGGCGTTGCTTTCCAGACCCCTCTGGCGACCTTGCACAAGTTTAATGGTTGGGCCGACAAGTTTCTGGCAACACCCGGAACCGGCCTCAAGGACACTTATGTAGCCTTCTCCTGGAAGCCTGAAATTGAAGGCGCCATGAAAGGGATCAAATTTGATGCCATCTATCATGATTTCTCGGCTGACACTGGCGGGGCGGATTATGGCAGCGAATGGGATCTGCAGGTGAGCAAGAAAATCAGCAAGAATTATTATGTGGCGCTCAAATATGCCGATTATAATGCTGACAGCTTTGCCACCGATACCAAGAAAATGTGGCTGACCATTGGCGCTAATTTTTAAGGCAACAAGGCCATAAAAGAGCCTTCACGCTTAAAAAAGGCGTTCCTCCGGCCCCAATTCCTCTTTGTCCGGTCCTGTTTCCCCTCGCAGGACCCCGCCAGAAGAGGGGTTGGGGCCTTTTAAAATGCCAATTTGTTCTCTTTGTTAGAGCACTTCCCGAAAGTGGGTCCTTCGACAAGCTCAGGATGAGGCCGGTTTTCGGATAAGAAGTGCTCAAAAACAAAGACTTAGAGCCCGGTTTTGATTCAATCAAAACCGAAAAGACTCTAAAAGCGAGGCCGTCTTGACTTCTCCGGGGAAGTCTCTACCTATGCCATTCTCCCTGACATGCCGGATATCCATTGAAACTGCCAAGTGCAGAACCCGGCCATATGCTGCCAGTTGACTAAGGGGATAGCTTGGAGGCTGGGTGTTTTTTGAGGCCATGGAGGATTTAGGGTAGAATGCAGGATTTGAAGTGTGAAACTTGTGATTTCTGGGCAGCTTATAAGGACAGTTGGAATGGGCGGGTCGAAATTGACCGCGTGGGGGCCAGTAAGGGTGAGTGCAGGCGCTATCCGATAGTGCGAACAGCGATGGAGGGCGACATGTTCCCGACATCCAAGGCGAAACAATGGTGCGGTGAACATAGCGCCAGAAGAAGAGGATAGAAATTTCTATCCTGTACTAAAGTCGAGAGAAAAGTGATGGCGAAAAATTCAAAAAAGAAGACCAGGCTTCCTTCAACGGAAAGCAAAAATGCCGACACGGCCGCACCGGTGAAAAAGCCATCCGTTGGCCCGTGGGAGTTTATTCGTCAGGTGCGGGCCGAGGTAAGAAAAGTTACATGGACTTCCAAGAATGAAACCATGGTGTCAACCATTATGGTGCTGATTATGGTGGTTGTCATGTCGGCCTTTTTCTTTGTGGTTGATTGGGCCGCCCGCGAGATTGTGCAACTGATTCTCTCGCTTGGTTAGGGTGCGTCTGACCCGTTGCGATATTTGAAAACCAGCCAGAACTATTTTTTTAACATCACGGATTGAATTTATGTCTCAAACAGCCAAATGGTATATCGTTCACGCTTATTCGAATTTCGAAAAGAAAGTCGCTGATGCGATTATGCAAGCCGCCAAGGATAAAGGTCTTGAGGACATGATCGAAGAGATCATGGTGCCCACCGAAAATGTCACGGAAATTCGTCGGGGGCGCAAGGTTGAAACCGAAAGACGCTTTTTCCCGGGCTATGTGCTGGTAAAAATGGTGCTGACAGACCAGACCTATCATTTGATCAATGAAGTCCCCAAAGTGACCGGCTTTTTGGGTACCGGTAAAAAGCCGTTACCGGTTAGCCAGAAGGAAGTTGATCGCATTATCGGTGTTATTGACGAGACAGTGGAGCGTCCACGGCCAACGGTTCTTTATGAGGTTGGCGAGACCGTCCGGGTTATTGACGGACCTTTTGCCTCCTTTTCGGGCATTGTTGAAGATGTCGATATGGACGCTGCGCGGGTTAAAGTGGCGGTCTCAATTTTCGGGCGGGCAACACCGGTTGAACTGGAATTTGGTCAGGTTGAAAAGGGCGCCTAAATATATGCCTTTGGGCATATAAATTAACTGTGATTTGTTAAATCTCACCATTTTGTAAGGTTGCAGGACGGTTTGACCTCGCCTAGACTAGCAATATTCCGGTTCTGCCGGGATGGAACGGGGCACCCGGTTCTCTCTCTCTCTCCCCCTTTGAATAGGGTGCCCCGATTTCCTTTCTTCTCTTTCTTCTCAAGGATTAGCCCCGAAACGACCACTTTGGTGATTTCGGCTTTTGCCCCTTGCGCAAGGGGCCTTTTGCTCCTAAAAGCCGACAAATTCACCCGTGGGAGGAAAGAGCAAAGACCAGCTTTGACCAGACCACGACCCTTCAACGGCCACAGGATCCGCAAGGCAAATGCCGGCGGGGAACGCGGCCAGAACCTCAAGAAGGCTTATTATGGCTAAAAAACTACAAGGCTATTTGAAACTACAGGTGCCTGCTGGTGCCGCCAATCCGTCGCCGCCTATCGGCCCGGCGCTTGGCCAGCGCGGTGTTAATATTATGGAATTTTGCAAAGCGTTTAATGCCGCTACGCAAGAGATGGAAAAAGGGATGCCAATCCCGACGGTTTTGACCATTTACACCGACAAATCTTTCACCTTTGAGATGAAAACACCACCCGCTTCTTACTATCTGAAGCGTGCGGCGAAACTCAAAAAGGGTGGTGCAACGCCAGGGCGTGAAAGCGCCGGCACGGTGACATTGGCACAATGCCGTGAGATTGCCGAAGCAAAATTCAAAGATCTGAACGCCCATGATCTCGACGCAGCAACAAAAATCATCGAGGGCTCTGCCCGCGCGATGGGTCTGACAGTGGAGGCTTAAATCATGGCACTTGGAAAAAGAATGAAAGCCATCAACGAAAAGGTTGATCGGAGTAAATCCCACAGCGTGAGCGAAGCGGTAAAAACCGTCAAAGAAAACGCCACAGCAAAATTTGATGAAACCATCGAAATTGCCATGAATTTGGGTGTAGACCCGCGCCATTCGGATCAGATGGTGCGCGGCGTGGTCAACCTGCCCAATGGCACCGGTAAATCCGTGCGCGTTGCGGTTTTTGCCCGTGACGATAAAGCCGAAGAAGCCAAGGCCGCTGGTGCCGAGCTGGTTGGCGCGGAAGATTTGATGGAAGCCATTCAAAAGGGCGAAAGCAATTTTGATCGGGTTATCGCAACGCCGGATATGATGCCGCTGGTTGGGCGTTTGGGTAAGGTGCTTGGTCCGCGTGGCCTGATGCCAAATCCCAAGGTCGGCACGGTGACACCCGATGTTACCAAGGCGGTCAAAGATGCCAAAGGCGGAGCGGTGCAATTCCGGGTTGAAAAAGCCGGTATCGTCCATGCGGGCATTGGCAAGGCCAGCTTTGACGAGAAGGCCCTGGAAGAAAATATTCGCGCTTTTGTGGCAGCGGTGAATAAGGCCAAGCCAACAGGGGCCAAGGGCACATTCATCAAGAAAATCGGGCTCAGCTCAACCATGGGTCCGGGCGTCAGCGTTGACACCAGTGACGCGCTGAGTAGTTAGAGCACTTCTGCGAAAAGTGGGTCCTTCGACAAGCTCAGGATGAGGCCGGTTTTCGGACAAGAAGTACTCAAAAACAAAAAATTAGAGCCCGGTTTTGATTCAATCAAAACCGAAAAAGCTCTAGTTCGCGCGGGTCGCCGCGATCGCAGCCCAAAGCCCCCGAATAACACACCCCGCACCAGAAATGGTGCGGGGTTTTTATCTTGTTGGTGAATTGAAGGGCCAGGCCCTACAACTGCAATTCCGAGACATCGCGATAATCGCCGAGCTTGCCTTTGATGAAGGTGTTGAAGGCGATGGAATAGCGTTTCTGGTTGGACATATTGGGCTCTACATAATGCTGCAGGCTTGAGGAGAACAGGACCAGATCGCCTTTTTTCGGCTCCACCACATTCACCGTCGTATTATAGATATTGGTTTTTTCGCGCTCCGGTGTCAGTTCTATTTGCTGATAGGTGCGATGCTTGTTGAACACCATTTTCGGGTTTGGTTTTGGCATATCCGTAAAATAGAGTGAACCCGATACCACAGAGTTTGAGTGGGTGTGGGCATGCATGCCAATGCCTGGCTCGTTCATCAAAACCCAGCTTTGGGTCACATAAAGCTTATGGGGCACACCCAACACTTCCCTGGCATAGAGGTCGAGCATTTCCTGAATGGCGGTTTTGACCGAGGCCATTTCTGTTTTTTCAAAAATATAGAGGTCCTCGGTGATGAAATTGGTGCGGTTGCGGATCAGTTTTAGCCCTTTTAGCCATGCGACCTGATCAGGGGTGATGATGTCGCCAATATTGGTTTTGAACAGGGGTTCTACAAATAATGGTTGCAGGTCGAATTTTCTTTGTGCCATGCCCTAACTCCCTTGATATGCCCCTAAAACATTACCTGACTGTAATATATTTATTATGTTGCGTGTCGGCAAGGATTCTCTGGCAGATAGCAGAATTATTGAGGGATTTTTGGTCGGGTGGTCCTTGACGGGAATTTTCTTTTGCGCCATAAGCCCCTCGAAGTCTGGGGCTTGCCCTGAATTTCACCCTGTCCCGAGACCATGAGGGGCGTTTCCGGTCTGAAAGGGCCAATAGCGCTTAAAATATCCCTCATATAGGCAGAAAATGAACGGATTTCTGGCGAGTCTGGTGCTCGTGTGGCCGTTCTTTTACGCCATCTTTATGGACAGGCTCTTTCCGGTTCGGGAGGGGCTTTTTTGTTGCGCAAATTTGCGTGTCAAAACGTTCCCTTTAACTGTTCCGGGGAGGGGTGTCGCGAAAGCGGCTGGCGCGGGTTTTGTCCTGTCTGGCCGTTTCATTGTTCAAGAGATCAGGGGGTATTTTACGTTCTTTGGTCTCGACGCAGATTAACTGGAAGGTCTTTGCTCTTATGCCAATGGCACGATCCAAAAAGGAAGAGTCCGTCGAGTGGATTGGCAATGTCTTCGATAATCACGAAGTCGTTGTTGTTGTTCATAATCTCGGTCTGACAGTTTCCGAAATCTCTGCCCTGCGCAATGATATGCGTGAAGCGGGCGGGGGTATGAAGGTGGTCAAGAACCGCCTTGTCAAAATTGCCGTTAAAGGCAAATCAGGGGAGAAAATCTCTGACCTGTTCACCGGCCCGACCGTGCTTTGCTATTCGGAAGACCCGATTACAGCGCCGAAGATATTGGCTGATTTTGCCAAGCAGAATGACCGGCTGGTCCTGCTTGGCGGTGTTATGGGTGATACCCCGCTTGATGAAAAAGGCGTTGTGGCTCTGTCGAAAATGCCTTCACGGGAGGAAGTTCTCTCACAAATTGTCGGCTGCCTGATGGCACCGGGGGCGAATATTGCGGGGGCCATCACGGCACCGGGCGCCAATCTCGCCAGCATTACCAAAACCCTGGCCGAACGCGAAGACGCGTAAGGCTGATAGCTTTTATACGAAAACCCCGCAATTTGCGGGCTAACATTTAAGGAACGAAATCCATGGCTGATCTTAAAAAACTTGCTGAAGAACTGGTCAATCTCACCCTCATTCAAGCCAATGAGCTGAAAGACATCCTCAAAGACGAATATGGCATCGAGCCGGCTGCCGGTGGTGCTGTTATGGTTGCTGGTGGTGCTGGCGATGGCGGTGCGGCTGAAGAAAAGACCGAATTTGATGTTATTCTGGCCGATATGGGCAGCAGCAAAATCAATGTGATCAAAGAGGTTCGCGGCATTACCGGCCTTGGTCTGAAAGAGGCCAAAGAGCTGGTCGAAAGCGCTCCCAAGCCGGTCAAGGAAGGCGTCTCCAAGGACGAAGCCGAAGAGATCAAGGGCAAGCTGGAAGCAGCCGGCGCCAAGGTCGAGGTTAAATAGTCTCGCAGAGCGGCTAAAAGGGGCGAGCCCTCGCCAAGAAGCTGTCTTGAAGCTGTCTTGGGGGGCTTCCCTGATGAACAGGTCCCAGCCTTGCCTTTATTGGCCGAGCCGGGGCATTTATCTTGGCTTTTCAGAGGGTTGGGCGGCGATCTTGCGGTAAAACAGGTCTTCGCTATGGTCTGGCAGTGTATTGTGGGGAAATTTTCATAGATTCCCTCTTGCGATACTGGTCCGACCCGACTAAAGCTTTCGTTCTTCCCCCCGTTCTGCCTCCTTGCGAGGGAGTGCGGGGAAACAGGCTTGGCGGCACGTGCGACATATATTTATTGAACAAATTTTGAACTACGCTCTCGCGGGTTAAGGGTCGTCCTTAATCGCGGGTTTTTGCGCGTCTCGAATTCAGGCGCAAATTCCCGGCATTTTGCTTGTGGGGCAAGTTCATTTTACCATGATAGAGGACAACAAAGATGGCTCAATCTTTCGTTGAAAAAAAGCGTATTCGGAAGAGTTTTGGACGCATTGGAGATGCTATCTCCATGCCGAATCTGATCGAGGTTCAGAAAAACTCCTATGAAGCCTTCTTGCAACGTTTTGCAAAACCGGAGGATCGCTCACGCGATGGACTGGAAGCGGTGTTCCGATCCGTATTTCCCATTTCCGATTTCAACGAGACGGCATTTCTTGAATATGTCTCTTATGTCTTTGAGGATCCGAAATTCGATACCGAGGAATGTCAGCAGCGGGATATGACCTATTCAGCGCCACTAAAGGTGACTTTGCGCCTCGTGGTGTTTGATGTGGATGAGGAAACCGGTGCCAAATCCGTGCGCGATATCAAAGAGCAAGACGTCTATATGGGCGACATGCCCTTGATGACCGATAATGGTACTTTTATCATCAATGGCACCGAGCGGGTCATCGTTTCGCAAATGCACCGCTCGCCGGGTGTGTTTTTCGATCATGACAAGGGCAAGAGCCATTCCTCTGGCAAGCTGTTATTTGCGGCCCGGGTTATTCCTTATCGCGGTTCCTGGTTGGACTTTGAGTTTGACCCCAAGGACATTATCAATGTGCGCATCGACCGTCGTCGCAAACTGCCGGCGACAACCATTCTTTATGCGCTGGGCATGGATGAGGAAGATATTCTCGATGCTTTCTACAAGCGGGTCGAGCACAAGCGCGTCAAAAAAGGCGGCTGGACCATGCCGGTCAATGAGGACAGCCTCAAGGGTGCGAAATTTGATTATGATCTGATCAATGCGAAAAATGGCAAGGTTGTGGTCGAGGCGGGCAAGAAAATTACGGCCCGCACCATCAAGAAGCTCAAAGAAGACAAGGTTGCACAATTATTGCTGACCGATGAGCAAATGGCTGAGCGCTATTTTGCCTGTGATCTCGTGAATCGTGAAACCGGCGAGCTTTATGCAGAGGCCGGGGACGAGATTACGCTCGAAAAACTGGAAGAGTTGGCCGAGCTGGGTATCGACAGCTTTGAAACGCTGGATATTGATCACCTGACCCGCGGTGGCTATCTGCGCAACACATTGGCGGCGGACAAGAACTCCAATCGGGATATGGCGCTGATTGATATTTATCGGGTCATGCGTCCGGGCGAACCGCCAACGCTGGAAACCGCAGAAGCTTTGTTCTCGAGCCTGTTCTTTGATGGCGAGCGCTATGATTTGTCGGCTGTCGGGCGGGTAAAAATGAATATGCGCCTTGGCTTTACCGATGTGCCCGATGATTTGCGGGTTTTGCGCAAGGAAGACATTCTGGCGGTTTTGAAAACGCTGGCAGATCTGCGCGATGGCAAGGGTGAGGTTGACGATATCGACAATCTTGGCAATCGCCGCGTGCGTTCGGTTGGGGAATTGATGGAAAATCAATATCGCATCGGGTTGTTGCGTATGGAGCGGGCGATCAAGGAGCGGATGTCATCGGTCGAGATCGATACGATCATGCCCCATGATCTGATCAACGCCAAGCCGGCTGCGGCAGCCGTGCGTGAGTTTTTCGGCTCTTCGCAATTATCGCAATTTATGGACCAGACCAATCCATTGTCTGAAATCACCCATAAGCGCCGCCTGTCAGCGCTTGGCCCCGGCGGGTTGACCCGCGAGCGTGCCGGCTTTGAAGTGCGCGATGTGCATCCAACCCATTATGGCCGCATCTGCCCGATTGAAACGCCGGAAGGGCCAAATATCGGTCTTATCAATTCCTTGGCGACCCATGCGCAGGTCAATAAATACGGCTTTATTGAAAGCCCTTATCGGCGCGTGGAAAATGGCCGTGTCACCGATGAGGTTGTTTACCTCTCGGCTATGGAAGAGCAGCGCTTTGCGATTGCCCAGGCCAATGCCAGCGTTGACGATAAGGGCATGTTGGTCAATGAGTTGGTTAATTGCCGGGTCAATGGTGAGCCGACCTTGGTATCGCGTGATGAAGTTGCCTATATTGACGTCTCGCCCAAACAATTGGTTTCGGTGGCTGCGGCGCTTATTCCGTTTTTGGAAAATGATGACGCCAACCGCGCTTTGATGGGCTCGAATATGCAACGCCAAGCGGTGCCATTGATCAAGGCCGAAGCGCCTTTGGTTGGCACGGGAATGGAAAAAGTTGTGGCCCGGGATTCCGGCGCCGCGGTTTTTGCCCGTCGTCCGGGCGTCATCGAGCAGGTTGATGCAACCCGTATCGTTGTGCGCGCGACAGAAGAAAAAGACCATTCCAAGCCCGGCGTTGATATTTACAATTTACGCAAGTTCCAGCGTTCCAACCAATCGACCTGTATCAATCAGCGCCCATTGGTGCGGATTGGTGATCGGGTTGAGGGCGGGGATATTATCGCTGATGGCCCGTCAACCGATCTTGGTGAATTGGCTTTGGGTAAAAATGTCCTCGTCGCCTTTATGCCATGGAACGGATATAATTTTGAGGATTCGATCCTGATTTCAGAGCGCATTGTGCGCGATGATGTCTTTACCTCGATCCACCTTGAAGAGTTTGAAATCGCCGCCCGCGATACCAAGCTTGGTCCTGAGGAAATTACCCGCGATATTCCCAACACATCCGAAGAAGCCTTGCGCAATCTCGATGAGGCCGGGATTGTCGCGATTGGCGCTGAAGTGCATCCGGGCGATATTCTGGTTGGCAAAATTACGCCAAAGGGTGAAAGCCCGATGACGCCGGAAGAAAAATTGCTGCGGGCGATTTTTGGTGAAAAAGCGGCCGATGTTCGTGACAGCTCCATGCGCCTGCCACCGGGCACGTCCGGCACGGTTGTCGAGGTGCGGGTGTTTAACCGTCATGGTGTTGAAAAAGACGAGCGTGCTATTGCGATTGAACGCGAGGAAATTGAACGCCTTGCCAAAGACCGCGATGACGAGCTTGCTATTCTTGAGCGCAATATTTTTGGGCGCTTGAAAGATATTCTGCTTGGCAAGGAAGCTGTTTCCGGGCCGAAGGGCATGGAGACAGGCCGCGTTACCGAGGCCGCGCTGGCGGAATTGTCTCGTGGTCAATGGTGGAAAATCGCCCTTGGCAATGAAAAAGCCCAAGAGCAGATCGAGGGCCTGAAAAAGCAATATGATCAAAGCCGGGACCGTCTCGAAGCGCGCTTTGAAGACAAGGTCGACAAGCTGCAACGGGGCGATGAAATGCCTCCGGGTGTAATGAAGATGGTCAAGGTTTTTGTGGCGGTGAAGCGCAAGCTGCAACCGGGCGACAAGATGGCTGGCCGCCACGGCAATAAAGGTGTGATTTCCAAAATTGCGCCGATGGAAGATATGCCGTTTCTTGATGATGGGACGCCGGTTGATTTTGTGCTGAACCCGCTTGGGGTGCCATCGCGGATGAATGTCGGGCAGATTCTGGAAACCCATCTCGGCTGGGCCTGTCGTGGCCTTGGCCGCCAGATTGGCGAAGTGTTGGAAGAGTTCAAACGCTCCGGTGCTCGTGACAAATATATCGCCAAAATGAAAGATATTTATGGTGATGATCAGGAATTACCGTCAAGCGATGAAGAACTGATCGAGCTTGGTGGCAATCTGACCAAGGGTATTCCGATTGCAACGCCGGTTTTTGACGGCGCAGACGAAAAAGACATTGTCGAAATGTTGAACAAGGCGGGTTTGTCCGAAAGCGGGCAGGTCACTTTGTTTGATGGTCGCACCGGTGAAAAATTCGCACGGCCTGTAACCGTCGGCTATAAATATCTGCTGAAACTGCATCATTTGGTGGATGATAAAATCCACGCCCGTTCGATTGGACCATATTCACTTGTTACCCAGCAACCGCTGGGCGGTAAGGCGCAATTTGGTGGTCAACGCTTTGGTGAAATGGAAGTTTGGGCGCTCGAAGCCTATGGTGCTGCCTATACTTTGCAGGAAATGCTCACGGTCAAATCCGACGATGTGGCTGGTCGGACCAAAGTCTACGAAGCTATTGTACGCGGTGATGACAATTTTGAAGCAGGTATTCCGGAAAGTTTCAATGTTCTGGTCAAGGAGATGCGTTCCCTTGGTCTTAATGTTGAATTGCAAAATCGCTAGTCATTAAGCACTTGCCCGGCAGGGGTCGGGCAGGTGTTTTTAAAAGAATTAATCCTTTCGCGGCTAACCGTTAAGCAAAGCCGCCGGCATTCAGGAGAGGACATTATGTCTCAGGAACTCGCCAATGTGTTCAACCCGCTGGCTACCCAGCAGACTTTTAACCAGATTAGAATCTCGCTGGCTAGCCCAGAGAAAATTCTGTCCTGGTCGTTCGGGGAGATCAAAAAGCCGGAAACCATCAATTACCGGACCTTTAAACCGGAAAAAGATGGCCTTTTTTGTGCGCGGATTTTTGGCCCGGTCAAAGATTATGAATGTCTGTGCGGCAAATATAAGCGGATGAAATATAAAGGCGTCGTATGCGAGAAATGCGGCGTTGAGGTAACCCTGTCCAAAGTACGCCGGGAGCGCATGGGCCATATCGAACTGGCGGCGCCGGTTGCGCATATCTGGTTCCTGAAATCCTTGCCAAGCCGCATCTCCATGTTCCTCGACATGACCTTGAAAGATGTCGAGCGGGTTTTGTATTTCGAAAAATATATCGTCATTGAGCCAGGCCTGACGCCGATGCAGCCCAATGAACTGCTCACAGAAGATGAATATCTCGAAGCGCAGGAACAATATGGCGATGACAGCTTTACCGCCGGCATTGGCGCGGAAGCCATTCGTGAAATTCTCATGAGTATGGATCTGGAGGCCGTATGCGACCAGATCCGCCAGGAAATTGCGGAAACAACCTCTGAACTGAAACCGAAAAAACTGGCCAAGCGCCTGAAGCTGATCGAAAGTTTTATCAATTCCGGCAATAAGCCTGAATGGATGATCATGACGGTCATTCCGGTGATCCCGCCGGAATTGCGGCCGCTGGTGCCGCTGGATGGGGGCCGTTTTGCAACCTCTGATTTGAACGATCTCTATCGTCGGGTGATCAACCGGAATAACCGTCTTAAGCGGCTTATCGAATTGCGTGCACCCGATATCATTGTCCGCAATGAAAAACGCATGTTGCAGGAATCTGTGGATGCGCTGTTTGACAATGGTCGTCGTGGCCGGGTTATTACCGGCACCAATAAGCGTCCGCTAAAATCCCTGTCCGATATGCTGAAAGGCAAGCAGGGCCGTTTCCGCCAGAACTTGCTGGGTAAGCGCGTCGACTATTCCGGTCGTTCGGTGATTGTGGTTGGGCCGGAGCTGAAACTCCATGAATGTGGCCTGCCGAAGAAAATGGCACTGGAACTCTTCAAACCGTTTATCTATTCGCGCCTTGACGCCAAGGGGCTTTCGGCAACCGTGAAGCAGGCCAAGAAACTGGTTGAAAAAGAGCGCCCGGAAGTTTGGGATATTCTCGACGAAGTTATTCGCGAACATCCGGTGATGCTGAATCGTGCGCCAACCTTGCACCGTCTTGGTATTCAGGCATTTGAGCCAAAGCTGATCGAAGGTAAGGCCATCAACCTGCATCCGCTGGTTTGTACCGCCTTTAATGCCGATTTTGATGGCGACCAGATGGCGGTTCATGTGCCATTGTCGCTGGAAGCGCAATTGGAAGCGCGGGTGTTGATGATGTCCACCAACAACATTCTCTCGCCCGCCAATGGCAAGCCGATTATCGTGCCATCGCAGGATATTGTTCTTGGTCTTTATTATCTGTCGCTGGAAAAAGAAAAAGAGCCGGGTGAGGGCAAGATTTTTGGCTCTATGGAAGAGATTGAATTTGCTCTCGACGAGAAAATCGTCA
>JALSJA010000083.1 GCA_026989615.1 Parvularculaceae bacterium
ATCGGTGACTTCCGACAATAGCACTGGCCCCGTGTCCAGCCCTTTTTCCATTTGCATCACCTGCACACCGGTTTGCCTGTCTCCGGCCATAATCGCCCGCTGAACGGGGGCGGCCCCGCGCCAGCGCGGCAATAAAGAGCCATGGAGATTAAGACAGCCATGGCGCGGCGCGTCTAAAACAGCTTTGGGCAATATCAATCCATAAGCCACGACAATCGCCACATCGAGATCAAGCGCCGCAAAGGCGGCACGATCTTCTTCATTCTTGAAATTAATCGGTGTACGGACGGCTAATCCATGGTTTTCGGCAAAGATATGAACCGGGCTTTTGCGGGTCTTGTGGCCGCGTCCGGAAGGGCGTGGCGGTTGCGAATAGACGGCAACTATATCGTGCCCGGCGGCCAATAATTCCCCTAATGCGGGAACAGAAAACTCCGGCGTGCCCATAAAGGCAAGACGCATGACAGCCTCGCTAAATTGCTAATGCCCCAAATGGTTGCAGGCAGGATCGCCACAGCCATCTCCTTGCGCAGCGGCAAGTTTCTGTTCTTTTTTCAGTTTTTTGAGAATACGTTCGCGTTTCAACCGGGACAAATGATCGATGAAAAGTATCCCTTCGAGATGATCCATCTCGTGCTGGATACAGGTGGCGAGCAGCCCTTCGGCCTCCAGAACCTGCTCTTTGCCATGATAATCAAGATATTGGACCCGACAACTGACGGGACGCTCCACATCCTCATAAAATTCAGGCACAGACAGGCATCCCTCTTCATAGGGCACGGTTTCGTCAGCGGGGTCCAAAATCACCGGATTGACGAAATATAGGGGGTTCGGGGCCTCATCCTTGCCAGCCAGATCCATGACAATGACCCGTTTTGGCACACCCACCTGAATGGCCGCAAGGCCAATACCGGGGGCCGCATACATGGTTTCCAGCATATCATCCATCAGGGCGCGCAAATCATCATCCACCGCCTCTACAGGCAGGGATTTCTCCCGTAATCGCGGGTCCGGGGCTATGAGAATGGGTCGAATGGCCATGCCTCGCATCTAGGGGCTTGAGGCGGTTTCGTCAATAAGCTGTATTTTTTTGCGAATCAGCGGTTGGCACGCATCAGGTCTCGCCATTTTGGCCTGAATGTTGTAAGGAATACAGAAGTGTAGCGAGTATTGGGTATCAAAATGGGAATTGTGGAGGGGGACTGGTCTGCCTTTTTGGGTAAGGCGTCGGGGGGCGCTGATGGTTTTACAGCCATCGGGCAGGAGGTCGTGTTTGTCGGTATGACGGTATTTCAGAATATTTCGATGGCATTGGCGTCACCAATGGTGTGGCCCTTTGCGGCACAGATTGCAGACCAGACAACCGATGAGGCCGCCGGGGATGCCGCGCGGGCCGCTGCGGCCGCCCAGCTTGGCGAGACCAATGCACTGGATCTCGGTGATAATTGGATATGGATCCTTGGCGTTATTATCGCCATTGCTCTCATTCTTTTCCTGATATCTGCGGGCGCTCGAATGCGCCGCGCCCGGGAGGCAGCCGAGCCGATTGATGAACCTTTGTTTGAAGAACAATTTGCCGTGCGCGATGATGATGCGGAACTGGTGCTGGAAGAACATGCCAGCGATGAACTGGCCGAAGTGATTATCGAAGAAGCCGATGATGATCTGGAAAAGCTGGAGGCTTTGAAAGAAAACCGTCCCCGCTCTTTGTTTGACGATGATATGGCTGAAATTTCCAAAACGGGTGATGACGAACCATCATCAATGGCCGCAGAAGAAATGGCGGATGACGCTGACGGGCAGGACGCATCGGAACAAGGCGCATCGGAAGAGGACGCAGAAGACGCCACAGAAGAACCAACAGGCGGCGATAATATTTTTGAATTGCGCCATCTTCAGGAGCAAAAAGAGCAGGAACAGGAAATGCAGACCGGGCGCGAAGAGGCAAAAGAGGTTTCTGAGGAAGATATTGCCGGTGATGATGGGCAAGGGGGGGAACCCGAGCAGGAAGAAACCGCACAAATTGCTGCCTTTGCCTCAACCAGCCGCAATGATCCCTCGCAGGATTCCACGCAAGAGCGCAATGTGCGCTATGCGGCCTCATCCTATAAACCCTCCAGCATTTCCATTTCCGATATTAGTGACCAGAAAACTGGCGATGATTATGAGCCGAGCCATGGTTTAGAAGATAGGGGCCTCGGTTCGCAGGCCGAAGGCAATGACGGCAAACGCCCTTATATGACATGGTATGCCCGCGAGGATATGGAGCGGGCCGAGCAGCGCCAGCAGGAACGCCTGACCCAATTACAGCAGCAAATTGCCAATCTGCGTCAGGAACAATCCTCGCGCCTTGATCTGATGATTGCCGCATTGGACAAAAAACTCGACCGCATTGCCCAATCCAGTGAGAGCCAGGCCGCACCAACCGGCGATAATGGCATGATGGGCGATGTCGCCAAGCGGGTCGCGGCTCTGTCCGGCATTGTGGAGACCCAGTCCCAGCGCATGCGGGCGATTACCCAAATTCTCGATGACCGCCTCGGCACGGTTTCCCATGTCTATAACGAAGTGCGCAATGTTTCCGAGCGCATCGACAAATTGTCGGAAAATATCAACAAGCTGGAAAACAATATCGCCGAGCGCGCTTCCCATGACATGATGGCCGATGTGCAGCTTTCCGATGTGGTGCGCTCTTCGCTGGCACCGGACAGCTATGAGTTCAAGCATTTATTGTCCAATAATCACCGCGCTGACTGCCTGGTGCGCCTGCCGCATCCGCCGGGGGCGATTGTCATTGATACCCGTTTCCCCCTCGATGCCTTCAATGCCCTGCCAACGCAGGAGGCGGTGGCCAAAAACCTGCCACAGGCCAAAGCTGCCGAAGATGCGTTCCGCCGCGCCGCCCTGCGCCATATCATTGATGTGGCCGAGCGCTTTATCATTCCCGGCGAAACTGCCGATAGCGCGCTTTTATTCCTGCCAACCGAGGCGGTCTACACAACCTTGCACAGCCGTTTTCCGGATATTGTCCGCGACAGCTTCCGCGCCCGTGTGTGGCTGGTGTCTCCCTCTACCCTGATGGGCACATTGCAAACCCTGCGCGGTGTGTTGCGCGATTCCGGCACGCGTCAGGAAGATGCCAAAGCCCGTGAAAATGCCGAGGCCATGAAAAGCGAAATGGAAGCCCTGCGCGCCCGTGCCACCATGCTGGCGCAAAACTTCCAGTCAACACAGGCTGAATTGAAATCGCTTCTGGAAGCCACGGATCGGGCCTTTAAGGGCGAGGCCAGCGCCAAGCCAGAGCCAAAACCCGAACCAAAGCCCCAGCGCGATGTCTTGCGCGAGCAACTCTATGGGGGCACACCGGAATGGCGCGATGAGGATAATTACTATCCCGGCGACAGCCCCTCGCTATTTCGCGACAAAAAACCGCCCACCGATAAAATGCGCTAGAGCCTATTTTCGTTTTGATTCAATCAAAACCGAAAAGGCTCTAGCCCCATAAACAGGCCCATAAATAGGGGTGAAAAATAAGAATTTATAAAAGAGCGGTTGATCAAAAACCCGCTCTTTTATTTTGTGCCGGTTTTCTTGGTTTCCGGCATTGCCCGTTGCTGGCGAATGACGGTTTCAATCGGTTCTTGCCCGGGCAGGGCTTTTTGCGTGCCCGGCATTTCCAGCTCTGAAAATTTACGCGCCCGCGACAATACCCGCCCCTCATAGCTGCCAATGACATTATTATAGCGCTTGACGGCGCTTTCCAGAGACGAACCAAGCTGGCTCAAATGGGCGCCCATATTACTGAGGGACTCATATAAATCCCGCGCCATGCCCGCCACCTGCTCGGCATTTTCATTGGCTTTTTCCTGTCGCCAGACGAGAGAGATGGATTTCAAAATAGCAATCAGATTGGCCGGCGAAGCGATTAGCACATTTTTGCCAAAGGCCTCTTCGATAAGATCAGGCCGCGCCTCCATGGCGGCGGCAAAGAAGCTTTCCTTGGGCACAAACATGATGACAAAATCAAGGGCGCCATCTTTTTTCAGCGCCGCCCCGTAATCCTTGCGCGCCAGATCCTGTACATGGCCCCAGATCTCGTCCCCATGCTTGATAAGCGCCGCTTGGCGGATAGCCTCGTTTTCGGCCTCCACCGCCTGCATATAGGCGTTAAGAGAGACCTTGGAATCAATTGCCAGCTTGCGGCCGCCGGGCAGATTGACCACAAGGTCCGGGCGCAAGGAACGCTCCCCATCCTGCACGCTAAACTGCTCCTCAAAATCGCAATAGGGCGACA
>JALSJA010000084.1 GCA_026989615.1 Parvularculaceae bacterium
CATCGGTTTTTGAGCAGGTCTTTGGCTATCCGCTGGCCATTGACCCCACTGACTATAAAGGCCAGGCGCTTGAAAAATCCGAAGACAATGGCGTTCATGATGGCCGCATCATTTCCTGCCCGATTGAAAACAAAAAAACCGGCGTCGTTTATCAAAGACTGATTGATAACAGCACCGACGGCAAAGTGTTCACGGATATTCGCACCCCCATTGTTGGTGATAAAATTCCAACCCTCTATCTCAAACAAAGACATCGGGCCGATCGGTTTTCCAACGAAAATTTTCGCGTCCTATTAACCACACCGGAGAAAATTTTCTCGCCGCAGGAATATGGTAAAATTATTGCCTTTGCCCGGGCCATGCGCCTTGATTTTGGCGGCCTTGATATATTGCGCCATAGCGCCGACGGGCGCCTCTACATTGTCGATGTCAACAAAACCGATATGGGCCCGCCGACCGCTTTACCCAGCAAAGACAAGCACATAGCCATGCAGACACTGGCCGATGCGTTCCGGGATTTTGTTGAATCAAAATTGCTTAAATAATGCAGGATTGCGGAAATAGTCTCTCAATAAAATCCATGATAGGCTTGAGATTATGACCATACCTTTTGTCAAAGACTTCGATTTTGCCTATGGCACCGCTGATGCCTTGAGCGCCCTTGTCACCCGGGTCATCTGCCGCAATCCGGGGCCCTTCACCTTTTCCGGCACCGGCACCTATCTCGTCGGGCAGGAAACCCTCGCGGTGATTGATCCGGGTCCGGAAGATATAGACCATCTGGAGGCCATTTTGGATGCGGCCCGTGGCCGCCCTATCTCGCATATTCTTCTAACCCACACCCATCTCGATCATTGTGGCGGGGCGGCGATGCTGAAAAACAAAACCGGCGCTATCATCGCCGCCTATAGCCGCCATCCGGGAAAACAGGGCGATAGCCCGACCCTTGAGGAAGGCGGCGATTTTTCCCTGCATCCGGATTTCACCTTGCGGGCAGGCGATCAAATCAAACTCCCCGATGCAACCCTCACCGCCCTGCACACGCCGGGGCATATTTCCAACCATCTTTGCTTTGCCCTCGAAGAAGAAGCCGCCCTTTTTACCGGCGACCATATTATGGGCTGGGCCACCACCGTGGTCATCCCGCCGGATGGCAATATGCCCGATTATATGGCCAGCCTCGATCTCTTGCTTGAGCGCCAAGACGCGATCTATTACCCGACCCATGGCGCGCCAATAGCCAAACCGCAGGAATTTGTCGCCGCGGTAAAAGCCCATCGCCAAAACCGCGAACAACAGATTATAGACCGGCTGAAACTTGGCCCCCATGATTTGCCGGAACTGGTTAGCGCCATATATTACGATACCCCAAAAGCTCTGCACGGGGCCGCCAGCCTCAATGTCATTGCCCATTTGGAGCCTTTGATAGAGCGCGGCTCTGTAGCCCAGCATTCCGGACGCTATCAGATATGTGGCTAGAGCCTATCCGGTTTTGATGGAATCAAAACCGGGCTCTGAGTCTTTGTTTTTGAGCACTTCTTATCCGAAAACCGGACTCATCCTGAGCCTGTCGAAGGACCCACTTTTCTGGAAGTGCTCTAGCGAATACCCGGCAGGTTGAGGATTTTCTCGTCCTTGGCGATGATGACCTGCTCGCCACCGGTCACTCTCTCGATCGATTTTTGCCGCGCCGCAAGCCAGGCTTCCGGATCATCAACCCGCAAGGGCGCATCTTCATCAATGATGTTTTTGCCGGCCACACGCCAGAACAGGATACGATTGGCCAGATCGGCATCCTTGTGCACCAGCCCGCCATTTTCCGCGCCCAATAAATCGCGAATATTGGCATCGGCATTCAAAGCGCCAGCCATGCGCAACAAGGTCAATTCACCATCGGTTGGCGGCTCGGCCGAGCTGTCACCAATGATTAACTGCCGTGCCCGCTCAGAGGGCGATAATTCCTGTGGCCGTGTCTCGCCCGGACGCGGTGGCTGCAAGGCATAATCCGGTGGCAGGGTCAAAGGCGCTTTGGTGACGACCGCAAATTCATCCGGGGCATTTCTGCCACCACCGCCAAGGCTGGAACAGCCGCTGGCCAACAAAGCCACTGCCGAAACCGCCAGCAAAACACGAATGGGAAATGTCATCTCTCAAGTCTCCAAAGGGAAAAATATCTGTGGCCCGCATATAACCACGTCAGCACCGGAAAAAAAAGCGGTTAACAGGATATTCATGTGGATTTATTGGCGGGCCTGCGCGAACGCGCTTGCCGGACGGCATCCATGATGAGAAACAGGACCCCGATATTGATCGCCATATCGGCAACATTGAACACCCACGGGAAGTAAGCCCCTGAAAAATCAAGAAAATCCACAACATAGCCAAACCGCACCCGGTCCAGCGCATTGCCCAAAGCACCACCAATAATAAACCCTACCCCCATGGCGGTCATCACCCGGCGCTGACGCGCCAGCCACCGTATCAGGAACAAGGCCACCAATACCGACAGGGTTGACAGAATAAGGCGCGCGCCCATGCCACCGGCAAAAAGCCCGAAACTGATGCCGCGATTTTGCACAAAGGTCAGATCGAAAATTGCCGAAATATCAATATGGCCAAAAGGGCGCTCTGGCAGGCGCAAAATGTTCAATATCCAGAATTTGGAGATCTGGTCGAGGACCAATATCCCCGCTGCCAGTCCAAGGCTCGGCCAATATTTCGGGTTGCGGGCAATCTGCCGCCGCCATAAAGAGCCATGACGTTGTAACCAGGATTTATCCCGGGATTTATCTCTGGCCATGCCTCACCCTGCCCGCTTGTCAAAAGCATCGACACTGTCCTTGCAACGACCGCAAATATCATTGTCCCCGTTCACTTCCGGCAGCACCCGCCAACAGCGGGCGCATTTACCGCCCTTGGCCAATACCGGCATCACCGCCACACCGGGGACCTCCTCCAACCGAAAGGCCTGTTGCGGCGCGGGCTCGCCGGACAATGTAATATCGGAGGTGATCGCCAGATTGGCAAAATCCGTTGCCTGACAAAGCTGGCGCAAATTTTCGTTCTCGATATGCACAATTGGCGCGGCCTCGAGACTGGCGCCAATGCGCCGCTCGCGCCGCTCGATCTCCAATGCCCCGGTTACAACCCGACGCACCGCGCGAATATTTTGCCAACGCGCTGCGAGATCTTCATTGTTCCAATCTTCCGGCGCATCCAGAAATTGCTGTAAATGCACCGATCCCCCGGCCTCGCCAAAGCGGTTGAGCCACACTTCTTCGGCGGTAAAGACGCAAATTGGCGCGAGCCATAAATTAATGCGCTCCAAAGCCGCCATCATCACCGTGCGCGCGGCACGGCGGCGAATTTCCCCCGCATCATCACAATACAGGCTGTCTTTGCGAATATCCAAATAAAAGGCCGACAAATCCACCGTGCAAAATTCTATCAGACGCCGCCATACGGTTTTGAAATCCAGTGCCGCATAGGCGTCACGCACCTGCCCATCGAGACGGTGCAAGAGATGCAGCATATATTGCTCAAGCTCCGGCATGTCCTTGACATCCATCGCTTCTTCTTTGCCAAAGCCAGCAACCGCCCCCAGCAGATAGCGCAAAGTATTGCGCAATTTGCGATAGGCATCGACCGCAGAACCGGTCACCTCTTTGCCAATCCTGATATCATCCGCATAATCGGCCGCCGCCACCCAGATGCGCAAAATATCGGCGCCATATTGCCGGATCATATCTGCCGGATTGGTGACATTGCCCAGGGATTTGGATTCCTTGCGCCCCTGCTCGTCCAGCACAAAACCATGGGTCAGCACCGCCTTATAGGGTGCGCGGCCTCTGGTGCCGCAGGCTTCCAGCAGCGAGGATTGAAACCAGCCGCGATGCTGGTCGGATCCTTCCACATAAATATCCGCCGGCCATTGCAGATCATCCCGCGCTTCCAATGTAAACGCATGGGTACAGCCGGAATCAAACCAGACATCGAGAATATCCTCGACCTTGTCATAATCGGCCGCGTCATAATCGGGTCCGAGAAATTCCTGCGCCGGTGTATCAAACCACGCATCCGCACCGCGCTCGGCAATAGCTTTAACAATGCGGGCATTAACCACCTCATCATAAAGCGGCTTACCATCCTTGTCGGCAAACAGGGTGATCGGAACGCCCCAAGCCCGCTGGCGCGAGACCAGCCAATCGGGCCGCCCTTCAACCATAGTGCGAATGCGCTTCTCCCCAGAGGGCGGAATAAATTGTGTCTGCTTGATCGCCCCC
>JALSJA010000085.1 GCA_026989615.1 Parvularculaceae bacterium
GGGTTCCGGCCATGGGGTAGTCTTGGTGGCCGCAATGCTCACAAGCATAGGATTTGCGCTTCTTTACCCGATAGAAGCGGGCCTCGCGCTGACAGCCGGAACATTGATGGGTTTCCCCATATCGGGTGCGCATGAGGTGTTCCAAACAGGAATCATCATCAGGGAATCGGGTGAGAAAGTCGCGGTATGTGGGTTGTTTTGCCATAGGCTTAATATAGCAAACTATCTTACTTGTCTCAACGGTATAATAGCCCCTTGACCCCATTCCGGAACATCAATAGAACATACATGCTTTGTTCACGATATATCACCGCCCCGTATCCCCCTCAAAGGCGCGGGCAGGGCGGCAGAAGGAACCAATCTCATGCTTACGGCAAAACAGCGCGAATTACTGGTTTTCATCCATCAGCGGATCAAGGAGAGCGGGGTTTCCCCCTCTTTTGACGAAATGAAGGATGCCCTCGACCTGCGGTCGAAATCCGGCATTCACCGGTTGATTACCGCCCTTGAGGAGCGCGGCTTTTTGCGCCGCCTGCCGCACCGGGCGCGGGCGCTGGAAATTCTGAAACTGCCCGATGATCTGGTGCGCTCTGACGCGCTCTTGTCCAAACGCGGTTTCCAGCCAACCATTGTCGGCGGCACTTCCGGTGGCGATGGCGATATGCCACCCCCCGGCCCGGCCGTGACCGAGGTTTCAGTATTGGGACGGATTGCTGCGGGCACCCCCATCGCCGCTATCCAGCACGAGCAGGACCGCTTTGCGGTGCCCTCCACCATGCTGCGCTCCGGCGAACATTTCGCCCTCGAAGTGCAGGGTGATTCCATGATTGAAGCCGGTATTCAGGATGGCGATGTGGTCATCATCCAGCGTTGCGACGACGCTCCGTCCGGAGAAATTGTCGTTGCGCTTGTCGACGAAGAAGAAGCAACCCTGAAACGGATTCGCAAAAAGGGCAATTCCATCGCCCTCGAAGCCGCCAACCCCGCCTATGAAACCCGCATTTTCGGCCCCAACCGCGTACAGGTTCAGGGGCGGCTGATAGGCCTGATGCGCCAATATTAGAGCGGGCAGTTTGCAGGGAATAGAAAAAGCCCCCAACCCCACCGCTCCTTCTGGGAGAGGTCAAAACCCGCAAAAGCGGATTGTGGGTGAGGGCCACAAAACTATCCACCAGTCCACGGTCTATCACCCCGCCATTGGCGATTGTTCCGCCATTCAAATTCCGTCTGCCCGTCATCGCTTTTACGAACCAGCAAAACAGAAGCCCCCCTCGCCTTTGCTTCCAATGGCGAAATCACTTCAACCCGGCATGACAAACGCAATGATGGCTCAATCGCCACCACCGATAAAATCAAATCCGTATTGCTGTCACAAGCCTGCCCCAAAGCCGCCCCGTCACTAATCACCGCCAGACGCAAACCATGGCGGCTCGTCACCCGACAAAGAGAATCCGACAGGCAAGGCCCGAGCAGGCCTTTCTTCTCCCCAAAACGCGGGGTTTCAATAATCACCGGATTATGCCCCGCCGCCCGCAGCCAGTTTTGCACCGCAAAGCGCTTGGACCGCCGCGACCACAACGCAAAGCGCTCGCCTTCCGATGTCTCCACCCGGACCGCAAAATTTTTCAAATCCTCGCTGAGATATAGTTCCGCCTCTGGTGCCCGCCATAACAAAACCGCCAGCACAATCATCCCCGGCCCGATCCATTGAACAATACTGCGATGAATAACCAGCATCAGCGCCCCAAACACCACCAACAACAAGGCCGTCACAGACATGGCCGGTAATGTTTTGACCGCACCATCAAGCGCCGCCACATAATGGCTAATCGCCAGAATTTTCTCTATCCCCAGCGCCATACCGCGCCATGCATATATATCCAGCCCCAAAGGATAAAGCGCCAAACCGACCACCGCCAAGGGCATGATCAACAAAATCACCAAAGGCATGGCCAGAAGATTCCCCAACAGACCAAAAACCGCGATACGATTAAAATGAAAAAGCGCAAAAGGCGCTGTCGCCAGACCGGCCAGCAAACTCGTCACCCCGATGCCGCCCATAAAACCACTCGCCCGCGAAAACACGCCTTTACGCACCGAGAATAATTTTTCCTGTCTCTGGCGCCAATATTCATAGGCGCCAATCAAAACCGTCACCGCCGCAAACGACATTTGAAACCCCGATTGAAACAAGGCTTCCGGCGATAGGGTCAGAATCAAAAAAGCCGCCACCGCCACCAGCCGCAAAGACAAAACCCGCCGATCCAGCAAAATCGCTCCAAACACCAATGCCGACATCAAAAAAGCCCGCCGCGCCGACCACGGCGCCCCCGACAATAAAAGATAGGCAAACCCCGCCAGCAATGCCGCTATCGCCGCCCATTTTTTAATCGGATAGCGCGTGGCTATCCCCACATGCAAAGCCAATAAGGCGCGAACCGCAAAAAACACAAATCCGGCAATCAATCCCATATGCAGGCCGGAAATCGCCAGCAAATGCGCAAGCCCTGAATCCCGCAAGGCTTGCTGCGCCTCCGGCGGAATTTCCGTGCGCCGCCCGGTCACCAAAGCCGCCGCTATCGCCCCGGCTTCTATCCTTTGCGGCGAGGCCTGACGAATCCGCGCCGCCAGTTTTGTTCGCAAATTCTGCAAATGGAAAAACAACCCGCCATTTTTTTCGCCCCGCCGGGCCGTTGGCGCCCCAACCCCGTAACCGGTCGCGCCAATCCCCTCAAAATAAAGCTGGCGCGCATAATCATAAGCCCCGGGATGGGTCGGCGGCGGTAGCGGCGTCAAAATACTGCGCATACGGATAGTCATGCCCGGATCGATATTGAAATAACTCCCGCGCCATGTCAGGCGCACCCGCTTTGGGGCTTCCTCCCTGGCAAAACCGGAAATTTCACTAACATCAATCGTCAGGCGAATATCAGACTGGCGATATTCAATATCGCGCACAATACCGCTGACCGTAACCATCGGCGTTTCCTCTGTGACAATTATTTGATGAAGCGAAACAGTACGCAGCTTTGCAGCCATAAAGCCGATACTGATAACAAAAGCGCCCAGCAACAAAACAGAAACAATCTGTCGCCAGACAGGAATAGCCTCCATCATCCGGTCTTGCCAAAAGCGCTCACCCCCCACACACAGCGCCAGCAAGATTGCCACCATCAGAACCGGCCACAGACCCGGCTCCACCCGAAGCGAGAAATAGAACCCGATCCCCACCGCCAGTAAAACCGGCAGCCATAACACCAGCCGCTCTTCATCAAGCGCAAGATTTTCTCGCAAATTTCCTGAGTTGACCCGAAACACCCCCACCCCCGAAACCGGTGCAGCGAAACCCTCAATCTCCCATAGCGGCGGCCTCGGTTTCGTGCTAATCGCCTGACAGACAATTTAACCACATTCAGGACCGATAATAAAACCCTCTTATGGCCAAACCGATCATCACCCGCTTCGCTCCGTCCCCCACCGGCTATCTCCATATTGGTGGCGCACGCACAGCCCTGTTTAACTGGCTTTATGCCCGCAAACATGACGGCAAATTCCTGCTGCGGATTGAGGACACGGACCGCGCCCGCCATAATGAAAGCGCGGTCAGGGCCATTATTGACGGGCTTCATTGGTTTGGTCTGGACTGGGATGGCGAGCCTGTTTCGCAATATGAGCGCGCCCCGCGCCATCGCGAAGTGGCCAAGCAATTACTGGCCTCCGGCAAGGCCTATCCTTGCTGGCTATCGGGTGACGAACTCACCGCCGCCCGCGACGCCGCCAAACAGGCCGGCAAGAGATTTGAAAGCAAATGGCGCGATGCAGACCCCGCAAACCACCCCGACGCGCCTTTTGCCATTCGCCTGAAAGCCCCGCAAACCGGCATTACCAAAGTTGAAGACGCCATTCAGGGCCCCGTTGAGTTTTCCGCCGAGGCCCTCGACGACATGGTGCTATTACGGTCCGATGGCAATCCCACCTATATGCTGGCAGTGGTGGTGGATGATTTTGATATGGGCGTTACCCATGTCATTCGCGGTGATGATCATCTCGTCAACGCCGCGCGCCAACAACAGCTTTACGAGGCCCTCAACTGGCCTCTGCCCGTTTTTGCCCATATGCCGTTAATCCACGGGCCCGACGGCACCAAACTCTCCAAGCGCCATGGAGCACTGGGCATTGAGGCCTATCGGGAGATGGGCTATCTGCCGGAAGCCTTGCGCAATTATCTATTGCGCCTTGGCTGGTCCCATGGAGATGACGAGATTATCTCCACCGAACAGG
>JALSJA010000086.1 GCA_026989615.1 Parvularculaceae bacterium
TCGCGGACGACGGTAAGGCCAAGGCCGACCCCGGCCGTGTTTTGCGAGCGTGCCTGATCCAGCCTCGAAAAGGCTTTGAATACGGCCTCGTAATTTTCCGGTTCAATACCGGGGCCGTCATCATCAATAATTATTTCCGCATTGCCGGCATTAAGGCGCAGCGACAATTTATAATGTGTCGCATGTTTGATGGCGTTGGAAACAAGATTGCTAATCGCCCGTTTCATACCGCTGCGGCGGGCATCGAGAGAAATTTCATGGGGGGCGTCTATGACCAGATTGCCGCCGCCGCGTTTGATGTCCGATGCAATTTCCTGCACCAGCTCGCGCAGTTCGACGACTTCTGTTTCGTCCAGCACCTGATTGCGGGCAAAGGCGAGATATTCCTCCAGCATGCGCTCCATTTCCTCGACATCGGTCTTGATCGCTTCGAGGTCTTCATTTTCGTCCTGCATGGCGAGGACAAGTTTGATGCGGGTGAGGGGGGTGCGCAAATCATGACTGACCCCGGCCAGCATTTCGGTGCGTTGGCGCAAATGCCGTTTGATGCGTTGGCGCATGGCCATAAAGGCGCGCCCTGCCTGACGCACTTCGGTGGCGCCGGTTGGTTTGAAGTCCGGCATATCGCGTCCGCGACCAAAGGCTTCGGCCGCCTGGGCAAGGCGTTGGATAGAGCGCACCTGATTGCGCATAAAACTCCAGGTGACATAGCCCAGCAACAGGGTTGCGCCAATCATCCACAAAACAAAAATATAGCCATTGGTGGCGATGATGCGTTCGCGGGGGATGAAAAATACGAGCACGCCATTAGGTAATTGCTGGCGTATTTCCACATAGGCCGGATAGCTGGTGGTGTTATACCAGAAATCATAAGGCAGTTTTTGTGATAGTTCTTTGTCGATCGTGTTGTTGAGGACCGTAAACACCGAGCCACGGTCGCGCTCGGGGATTTCTGCCCCGCGATCATAGCGAAAGGCGATGCCAAGTTCGTCGCGGGCCATTTTCTTGACCTGATCTTCGGTAAAGGGACCGGCGGCCTGTTCGTAAAGGCGGGTGACAAGGGCGATATCGCCGGCGACATTGGCGGCGAGATTGCCGGTGACGACCTCCCAATGGCGGGCAAAGAAGACATAGGTGATAACGCCCTGCATCAGGAACACTGGCAGGGTGACAATCAGCATGGTTCTGGCAAACAAGCCTTTGGGAGTGATGTGGCGCAGCATTGTCAATCCGTCATCAGGGCGTAGCCGACGCCGCGCACGGTTTGCAGGATCAGGGGATTGCGGGGATCTTCCTCTATTTTCTTACGCAGGCGGGTGACCTGAACATCAATGGAGCGATCCATGGCGGCAGAGGTGTTTTCGGCCAGTGCCTGACGGGAAATGGCAGCGCCGGGTTTGCGCACCAGTGCCCGCAGCAAAGCCAGTTCGCCACTGGTCAGCTTTATCAATTCGCCGTCGCGGCGCAATTCACCGCGCTCGGCATTGAAGGTGCAAGCACCAAAAACAATCTCCTTGGCCCGCGGCGCAGATTCGGCCCGGCGCTTGAGCAGGGCGCGCAGGCGCAGCAATAATTCGCGCGGTTCAAAAGGCTTGGCAAGATAATCATCGGCGCCTAATTCGAGGCCTTCAATGCGATCTTCCGGCTGGCCGCGGGCGGTGAGCAAAATGATCGGGATATTGGAAATTTCGCGCAAATGTTTGGTCAGTTCAAAGCCGGTTTCGCCGGGCATCATCACATCAAGGATGAGCAAATCAAAATCGAGGGATTTCATCATTTGCCGGGCATGATCGGCGCTTTCGGCCATGGAGGCATGATAGCCATTTTCGGAGAGGTAGCGCTTCAAGAGCGTGCGAATGCGCATATCGTCATCCACCACGAGGATATGGGGTGCGTTGTCATCAGTGGTTGCAAGCGGTTTGCTCAAAAGGACACCTTTGTTTTTCTCTTGGGTTCGCTCTGAAAAGAACCATAGCAGAGAATTAGCGAATTTGTCCGGCTTTCTTCAAGGCTGCAAGGGCCGGGCGGGCATAGGCCCAGCCGGTCCACAGGGTCAGCAGTGCCGCTGCCCATAAGACGGCAAGGCCGATATTTTGCCCCCAGGACAGGGGCATGATCAACAAAGCAAGCGCGGTAAATTGCAGGCCGGTTTTCCATTTGGCCAGTCTCGAGACCGGCAGGGTCAATTTTCCCGCCAGGGCCTCGCGCAGGCCGCCGATTAGAAATTCGCGCATCAGGATGAACAGGGCTGCAAAAAGATGCGGGCCATAAAGCGCGCCGGTCATGGCCAGCACAATAAAAAGCCCGGCGGTCAAAATCTTGTCGGCAATGGGGTCGAGGGCTGCGCCGAGGGCATCGGCATCGCCCAGGGCGCGGGCCAATGCGCCATCGAGCAGATCGGTCAATCCGGCCAGAATGAACAGCCAAAAGGCCAGCCAAGGGGCACCGGACAGCATCGCCCATGCGATTGGCAGCAGCAGAAAAATACGAAGGCAGGTTAAAAGATTGGCCATTACTCAGCCTGTTTTTGTGCGCGCAAATGCGAGCAGAGTTGTGCGAGAATATCGCTATCGGGGACCGCCCGGCCATTTTGATCGACCATGGCAATGCGCAAGGGCTCGCCGGTTTTGCGGCTTTTAAAGCAGACGGTTGGTTGTTCGGCCATATCATGCCAGCGATCCGACCATTGGGTCAGCCCCATGAAAGGCAGTAATAATTCGCGCCCCAGCGGGGTTAAATGATAGGCCATGCGCTGGCGGGTGCCGGGAGTTTTATAGGGGCGGCGCTCAAAAATACCCTGTTCGCAAAGGCGTTTTAGACGCTGGGAGAGGACCGTGCGGGGGATGCCGAGCTCTGACTGGAACTCCTCAAAGCGGGTCAGCCCGTAAAGCGCCGAGCGAATGATCAGCAAAGTCCAGCGCTCGCCCAGCTTTTCAAAAGCTTTGGCAAGGGAACAATGCTCTGGCGGTACCAGAGAGGATTTGGTTTTCTTCGTCTCAGACATTGAAGCGCCAGATTAAAGGGCTTTGCCTGAATATGCAAAGTGGATTTTGGCGCTGTCTCGTCAGGGTTAACGGTCCCGTGCGGCCATGAAGGCGAGTTTCTCAAACAAATGCACGTCTTGCTCGTTTTTCAGCAGGGCACCATGCAAGGGCGGGATTATTTTGCGCGGGTCGCGCTCGCGCAAGGCCATGGCGTCCATGTCTTCGGCCAGCAATAATTTCAGCCAGTCCAGCAATTCGGAGGTGGAGGGTTTTTTCTTCAACCCCGGCGTGTCGCGTAATTGATAGAATATTTTCAGAGCTTCGGAGACCAGATGCTGTTTGATACCGGGGAAATGCACGTCAATGATTGCCTGCATGGTTTCATTGTCGGGAAAGGCGATATAGTGGAAGAAGCAACGTCTTAAAAAGGCGTCCGGTAATTCTTTTTCGTTATTGGAGGTGATGACCACAATCGGCCGCACTTTGGCTTTCACCGTCTCGCCGGTTTCGTAAACAAAAAACTCCATGCGATCGAGTTCTTGCAGCAGATCATTGGGAAATTCGATATCGGCTTTGTCAATCTCGTCAATCAGCAGAACCGGCCGCGTGTCATGGGTGAACGCCTCCCATAATTTGCCGCGCTTTATGTAATTGGCGACATTTGTGGCGCGAGACTCCCCAAGCTGGCTGTCGCGCAAACGCGCCACCGCGTCATATTCATAAAGCCCTTGCTGGGCCTTGGTGGTGGATTTGATGTGCCATTCCAGAAGCGGCGCATCCAAGGCTTTGGCAATTTCCTGCGCCAATACGGTTTTGCCGGTGCCCGGCTCGCCCTTGATGAGAAGCGGGCGCTCCAGCGTCACCGCCGCATTGACCGCGACTTTCAGGTCCTCGGTGGCGATATAGGATTTGGTGCCGGTAAATTTCATACTGCCTGCCTTTTTATGATGTGGCAGGCGAAAATAGCAGGGCGGCGGCGAAGGGCAAGGGGGGATGGCAGGCGCTTGATCAAAACGCTTGCCTTTTTCTCTCTTTGATAGTCCTTAGCCCCCTCCGCCTGTCGGCACCTCCCCCGTTTTACGGGGGAGGAATAGTGTCGAGGGTTGGGGCGTTTTCAGTTAATCCTGAAAACACCTAATCCTTTAACCCGATTTCCGCGAGGCGCTCCTGCAAAAAGCCGTCGGCGGTGATGTCCGGCATTTCATTGCCATCGCGATAGCGGTCAATGCAGGCGAGCATGGCTTCGCTATGGGGATGCATGAAAAACGGCATGGAATAGCGTGGTTCATTGGGGCCATCGGGATTGACCACCCGGTGGGTGGTGGCCGGAATATGGTTATTGGTGATGCGGGCGAGCATATCGCCGGCATCGACAATCAATGCGTTTGGCGAGGCTTCGACAGGCAGCCATTTGCCATCGCGATCAAGCAATTCAAGGCCGCTGGCGGAAGCGGCCACGAGCAAGGTGATGAGATTGATATCCTCATGGGCGGCGGCGCGCACGCAATGGGGGTCGGTGCCTTCGGGAATGGGCGGGTAGTGCAATAGGCGCATGATCGAATTGCCATTGGTCGCAAGGCGCTTGAAATAATCGGTGTCGACGCCGATGGATGGGGCCAGCGCCTCCAGCATCACCTGACCGGCATTTTCCAATGCCTGATAAAGGGCGAGAAAGGTCTCGCGAAAGCCTTCCGGTTTTTCCGGCCAGATATTCATGGGATAGATTTTGGCCAGCGGGCTTTGCGAATCAAATTCCTGACCCACATGCCAGAATTCCTTCAAATCCGGATAGCGATTGCCCTTGGCGTGCTCGCGGCCAAAGGGGGTGTAGCCGCGCTGGAAATCTGTGCCGACAATATATTGGTTTTTTTCTTCTTCCGGCAGGGCGAAAAATTCGGCGGAAAGATCATAGGCCCGTTGCAGCATATCCATATCAATGCCGTGATCATTGAGGACGATAAAGCCGAAATGTTTAAAGCCCAGATAGAGCTCTTTTTGGAATTTTTCCCGCACTGCATCATCGCCGGAACTATAGGCGGCAAGGGACAGTTCGGGCACTTTATCCAGTTTCATTTCGGTCATATTGGATGTCTTTCCTGTTTGAATCCCCCTTTTCCTGCCCTGCCACAGCAAAAAAGACAAGGCCGATGAAGGGGGCGATCTTGTCGTGCGGCGCAGTTTAGGGCAGATGTGGTGGCCTGTTTTTGCCATAGATCAAAGGAGCCGAAAATGGCCGATACCCGCCCCAATGAGTTTCTCTCCAACGAAGTCCTTATTGCCAGACGCGATCAGGCCTGTCCGAGAGGATTGCCTTCAAAATCAGGGATTTATGCTGAAAAGGCCGAAGGGGCTGAACTTTGGGATGTGGAAGGCAGGCGCTATATCGACTTTATTGGCGGCATCGGGGTCCTGAATGTCGGCCATCGCCACCCGAAAGTACAAAAGGCTATTCACGAGCAGGCCGACAAGCTGGTCCATACCTCATTCGGGGTGGCCCAATATGAGCCCTATGTGGCGCTGGCGGAGCGGTTGAATGCCCTGGTGCCGGGCAAGGGGCCCTATAAATCCATGTTCCTGAATACCGGCACCGAGGCGACCGAGCAGGTCTGTAAATTTGCCCGGCGCATCACCGGACGGCCCGGTCTTATTGCTTTTGAAGGGGCATTTCACGGCCGCACCCTTTTGGCGACAGCGCTTACGGGTAAGTCCGCGCCCTATAAAATCGGCTTTGGGCCGTTTCCGCCGGATGTCTATCATGCGCCATATCCCAATGACTATCTCGGCAAGTCGAGTGATTATTGCCTGCAAAGGCTGCAGGATCTGTTCGAGACCTCTATTCGTGCCTGTGATGTGGCGGCGATTATCATAGAGCCGGTGCAGGGCGAGGGCGGGTTTGTTCCGGCGCCCGATGCGTTCATGCAGGGGCTGCGCAAGATTTGCGATGATAACGGGATTTTGCTGATTGCCGATGAGGTGCAGACCGGTTTTGCCCGCACCGGCAAAATGTTTGCCATTGAGCATTCCGGGGTTGAGCCGGATTTTCTCGTCTGTGCCAAATCCATCGCCGGGGGCATGCCCTTATCGGCCGTGATCGGGCGGGCGGATCTGTTTGACCAGATTGATCCGGGCGGCATGGGCTCGACCTATGGGGGCAATCCGATTTCCTGCGCGGCGGCATTGGCGGTGCTTGATGTGATTGAAGAAGAGGGGCTTATCGCCCGGGCCGAAGAAATTGGCGCAAAGCTGGAAGCGCGCTGGCTGGACATGCAAAAAGGCGTTGCCAAAGGTCTGTTCGGGGATGTGCGCCGGGTCGGGGCGATGGCGGCGGTGGAGATTGTCAGTGATGGAGATGCAGCCAAGCCCGATGGCGCGGCGGCGGCGGATATTCAAACCCGTTCACGGGATAATGGATTGATCTTTTTGACCGCCGGTAAAAAAGCCAATGTCATTCGCACCCATGTGCCTTTGGTCGCCAGTGATGCGATTATTGATGAAGGGCTTGATATTCTTGAAGCGGCGGTAAAGGCGCATATAGCCGGATGAACGCATTTGCTGTCGCGCCGCCGGTCCAGCCTGTTGTGCCTGTGCGTGATGGGCGCGATTTTCCGGTGCGGCGGATTTTTTGCATTGGCCGCAATTATGCGGACCATGTTGCGGAAATGGGCGGGGATTTGAAAACCACTCCGCCGACATTTTTTACCAAGCCAGCCGATGCGGTTTTTTCCGGCGGGGTGGTGGCGTATCCTCTGGCCACCAATGATTTGCATTTTGAGGGGGAGTTGGTGGTTGCTTTGAAAGGGGGCGGGCAGATGCTGCCACCGGATAAAGCAATGGATGCGATTTTTGGCTTTGCCGCCGGATGTGATTTGACCCGGCGCGACCTTCAGGCGCAAGCCAAGCAGCAAAGGGGGCCATGGGATGTGGCCAAGGCTTTTGATATGAGTGCCGGGGTGGGAGAAATAACGCCCGCCAGTCAATGGCAGCCAATGGAACAGACAAGGCTTCGCCTTTCTTGCAATGGCGAAGAAAGGCAAAATGCTGTTTTGTCACAGATGATTTGGTCACTGCCGGAAATAATCGCCAATCTGTCCGGGCTGTTTGCGCTCAAGGCCGGAGACCTTGTTTTTACCGGCACGCCGGCCGGTGTTGGTCCCGCAAAGCAGGGCGACACTATTAGTGTTGAGGTGGATGGCCTGTGCCCCTTGAAATTTCAAATTGCCGGAGAATAGAAAATAGTGATAAAATGTCGCCGGGCGGGCTATTATAGAGATGAGCGACATTATCATCAGACAATCTGAAGGTAGCGATATAGCTGCTATCACGCGCATCTATGCGGATGCGGTTTTGCATTCCTGTGCGTCATGGGAATGGACAGCGCCTGATGAAAAGGAAATGGCAAAGCGCCGCGACGACATTCTGGCCAAGGGCTATCCCTATATTGTCGCGGAAAAGGAAGGCGCGGTTGTTGCCTATGCCTATGCCGGGGCGTTTCGCGATCGGGCGGCCTATGCGCCGCTGGTCGAAAATTCGATCTATGTGGATCGCGCCCATCGCTATCAGGGTATTGGCCGCGCTTTGCTCAAAGAGCTTATCAGAATTTGTGAGGAGATGGGCTATCGCCAAATGATTGCGATGATTGGCGATGATGAAAAGGCATCCTCTATCGCATTGCACGAGGCTTGCGGTTTTAAGGTGAAGGGCACATTGCCCGGGGCCGGGTGGAAGCATGGTCATTGGATGGAATTGGTGATGATGGTGCGGCCTTTGGGAGAAGGGGTGGAAAGTGCGCCGGTGATTGTGTCTTTGGAATCGAGAAGGAAAGATAAAAACTGATGCGGGCACCGGTCATTATAACAGGCAATGAAAGCAAGGCTGAAACTTATCAGCGGCTGGAAAAAGAGATATTGGCGGTGTTGGACGGCGAGACCCATCTGATTGCCCGCATGGCAAGCATTGCCTGCCTGCTGCATGACGCCTTTGAGCATCGCATCTGGACCGGTTTTTATCTGGTGGATGATGCAAAGACCGGGGAATTGGTGGTCGGTCCCTATCAGGGCACGCTTGGTTGCTTGCGTATTCCCTTTGGCAAGGGTGTCTGCGGCGCGGCGGCGCAGGAGGGGGTGACGCAGATCGTGAAAAATGTGCATGATTTCGCGGGTCACATTGCCTGTGATGCCCGCTCGGTGAGTGAAATTGTGGTGCCGGTTTTTGATAAGGACAAAAAACTGCTTGGCGTGCTGGATATTGATAGCGATGTGGAAGGCAGTTTCGATGCGATTGACAAACAGGCTTTGGAGGGTCTGATAGAGAAGGTTTTTGCCGTTTGAACGCTTTGCTGGAGTTTCGCTCTAATCGCCCATGCCCATATGTTCTTCCATGGAGGAGGCGCGCAAGCGGGCTTTGGCGGATTCTATTTCGCGGCGCAATTCGACCGGATTGTCGAGATTGGGTAATTCAATCACCCCGACACCGGTACCGCGTAGAATTATCTTGCCATACCCGAAAATCCGCCCCAGTACGGATTGTTCCATCTGAATTTCCTCAAGCTTGTTGAGGCTGACCTCTTTGGTGCTGCGGGCGATGAGACCGGTTTTATAGACAAAGCGGAAGCTGGTGACGACAATTTCGGTCGTCCACAAATAGATGAGATGGTTGAGCAGCAGGATGGAACCGATGAGAAGCGTGAAGCACGACATCCAATAGCCAATTTTCAATTCTTCAAAGGGCACATCCTTGATATTCTGTCCTGTTGCCAAAACAATTATCGGCGCCAGACCGAGCAGAAACCAGAACGTTGCGCCAATGTGGAAGGTCCAGTTGAAATGCGCTCGCAGAACAACGTCCTCATTCTCGGCCAATGTTTGTGACACGTAACTCATTCTTCCCCACCTTGCTGTTTTGCGCTTTTACGAAAATACCCCACGCCACAAACCCTATCACAGATATGGGGTGGGCAAAACCGCTTGCCAAGACTATGGCTGTGTTTTGCCAAGGCGGTCGGGCTGTTTTTTCAGCCTGTTCGCAAATAATCAGCGAAACCAAAGGGTTAAACAGGGCAATTTGGTGGAGAGCCTAATCCGAATCAGCTTTATTTTGTCGCGGGTTTGCTTGCGGGAGGGCTTCAGTCAGGCTAAAGCATGGGGTGAAAAAAAGGGGTGCCGGTTTTTCGCAAAAATCATGCAATAGAATTAGGGTGTAGCAAAATTGCGCGGCAGATTATGGCATATTGCTACGGGGTTTTCCCTGCCAACGGAACTTAAAAAAAGAAGTGCTTTTAAACTTTATGGCCAATTACCAATATATTTATCACATGCAGGGGCTGACAAAATCCTACGGCTCCAAGAAAATTCTCGAAGATATTCATTTGCAATTTTTCCCCGATGCCAAAATCGGCATTGTCGGGGTCAATGGCTCGGGTAAGTCGACCCTGTTGAAAATCATGGCCGGGATTGACAAGGAATTTAATGGCGAGGCGTGGATCGCCGATGGTGCCAAGGTGGGATATTTGCCGCAAGAACCGCAGCTTGATCCGGACAAAACCGTTTTTGAAAATGCCTGTGAAGGGGTTTGGGAAATCAAAGCCAAGATTCAGGCATTTAATGATGTCTCCATGCAGATGGCGGAAGATTATTCCGATGAATTGATGGAGAAAATGTCGACCCTGCAGGAAGAGATCGATGCTGCCGATGGCTGGGATATTGACAGCAAGGTGGAAATGGCCATGGAGGCTTTGCGTTGTCCGCCGGGGGATTGGAAAGTGGATAATCTGTCCGGGGGTGAAAAACGACGGGTGGCTTTGGCCAAGCTGCTTTTGTCCAAGCCTGATTTGATGCTGCTGGACGAGCCGACCAACCATCTTGATGCGGAAAGTGTGGCGTGGCTGGAAAACTATCTGCACACCTATCCCGGTGCAGTCATTCTTGTTACCCATGATCGTTATTTTCTGGATAATGTCACCGGCTGGATTTTGGAGCTGGATCGCGGGCAGGGCATTCCCTATCAGGGCAATTATTCCTCATGGCTGGAACAAAAAGCCAAACGCCATGAGCAGGAAAAACGCGAGGAGCAAAGCCGTAAAAAATCCTTGTCCCGGGAGGTCGAATGGATACGCTCCAGCCCCAAGGCGCGCCAAGCCAAATCCAAGGCGCGGATCCAGTCCTATGAGGAATTGGTCAATCGCGCCGGCAAGGCGGAAATTTCACTGGCGCAAATTCAAATTCCGCCGGGGCCGCGCCTTGGGGGCGTGGTGATTGAGGCAGACCATCTCAACAAGGGGTATGGCGACAAGCTGTTGATTGATGATTTGTCTTTCAAATTGCCGCCGGGGGGGATTGTCGGGGTTATTGGTCCCAACGGGGCCGGTAAAACGACCTTGTTCAAAATGTTGACCGGGCAGGAGGAACCGGATTCCGGCGCGCTTCGTGTCGGCGAGACGGTCAAGATGGGCTATATTGACCAGACCCGGGAAAATCTCACCGATAGCAATAATGTATGGGAAGAAATTTCCGGTGGGCTGGATGTGGTGATGTTGGGCGAAAAGCGCGAGATCAATTCCCGGGCCTATGTGTCATGGTTCAATTTCAAGGGCGGGGATCAACAAAAAAAGGTTGGTGATTTGTCAGGCGGCGAGCGCAATCGCGTGCAGTTGGCGAAAATGTTGAAAGAGGGGTCAAATCTATTGCTGCTCGATGAGCCGACCAATGATCTTGATGTGGATACTTTGCGCGAGTTGGAATATGCACTGGATGATTTTCCCGGCTGCGCGGTCATCATCTCCCATGATCGCTGGTTTCTCGACCGTATTGCGACCCATATTCTGGCCTTTGAGGGCAATTCCCATGTGGAATGGTTCGAGGGCAATTATGCAGATTATATCGAGGACAAGAAGCGCCGTCTTGGGCCGGATGCGGATGTGCCCAAGCGGATCAAATATCGCAAGGCCGAGCGGTAATATCCGAGCGTTAAGCATAGGATTTGTCTTCCCGTTCAACCGCCCTATGATAGGCCCTTATGCCACCGGGATTGGACCATAGCCTGAATATATTGAAAGCCGCCGGCGAGGAATCGCGCTTGCGGCTCTTGCTGCTCTTGCGCGGTGGGGAATTGACGGTGAGCGAGCTGACGCAGGTTTTGGGGCAAAGCCAGCCCCGGGTTTCGCGACATTTGAAAATTCTTTCCGATGCCGGCCTTGTCGAGCGCTATCGCGAAGGGGCGTGGGTTTTCTATCGTCTGGCGGATCATACGGATGATTGGGCGACTATAGCGCCCATGGTTGAGGCGTTGGCGGTTTGCGATGATCGCACGCTGGTGCGTGATGCGGAGCGTTTGGGACAGGTGCATATTGCCCGGGCGCAGGTGGCGGCAGCCTATTTTGAAGACAATGCCGCCGAATGGGATGAATTGCGCAAATTACATCTGCCGGAAGAAGATATTGAAAAAGCCATGCTCGAATTGGCCGGGGAAGGGCCGGTTGAGCATTTCATTGACCTTGGTACCGGCACCGGCCGGATGCTGGAAGTTTTTGCTGATTTCTACAAACACGGGGTCGGCTATGATTTATCCCGCGAAATGCTGGCCATTGCCCGCGCCAATCTGGAAAAAGCGTCTTTAAGCTCGGCCCGTTTGCGGCAGGGAGATTTATTCTCCCTGCATGGGGAAGAAGGACAGGCGGATTTTGTCTGCATGCATTTGGTTTTGCATTTTCTTGGCGATCCGGGGCGGGCGGTGCGCGAGGCGGCGCGTTTGCTGAGGCCGGGGGGCAGGCTTTTGATTGTTGATTTTGCGCCCCATGAGCTGGAGTTTTTGCGCGAAAAACATGCCCATCGCCGCCTTGGCTTTTCCGATGAAGAAGTAACAAGCTGGATGAAGCAGGCTAATCTTGGTTTAACGGATGGTAGAACGCTCGCCCCGAATATTCGCGCCAAAAAAGACGGGGACAAATTGGCGGTTAAATTATGGCTATGCACAAAAAACAAAGCGGGGGCGAAGAAAAAGTGATTTTTCCGAATAGGCGCTCATGACCTTATGGGAACGCATTCAGGCGCTGCTTTCTGCGGCCCATGAGCACACGCTCGGGGCTTTGATGGAGGTTCTGGCCGAGCGGCGACGGCGGCGGGATGAGGCGGCATTTTCCATCGCGCTGATTGCCCTGTCGGCCAAGCTGGCCAAGGCCGATGGTGTTGTCACAGACGAAGAGGTCGAGGCGTTTCGCAAGTTTTTTTCTTATCCTCCCGAACAGGAAAGCAAGGTGTCGATGATTTATCGTCTGGCCATGGAAGATGTTGCCGGGTTTGATATGTATGCCCGTCAGGTGGGGAAATTATTTCGCGAAGAGCCGGGCATATTGGAAGATGTTCTGGATTGTCTGTTTCATATTGCCCTTGCCGACGGGGAATTGCACCCTGATGAAATGACCCTTTTGCGGGTGGCGGCGGACGCATTCAAGCTGGGGCCGCGGCAATGGCGGCGGGTATTGGCCGGTCATATGGGTACCGGCAGTGATGATCCTTATGCCATTTTGGGTCTCGACCCGGATTGTTCCGATCAGGCTTTGAAACAGGGTTATTTGAAGCTGGCCAAGGATCATCATCCAGATGCCTTGATGGCGCGGGGGGTACCGGCGGAATTGGTGAAAATTTCCCAAGGGCGCATGGCCGTTATCAATGCCGCCTATGAAAAAGCCCTTGCGGAGCGGGCAGAAATGGCTGTGGAGAACCCGTCCTCGCCCCCTTTTACAGGCTGAATTTTTATGGCTAATACACGCCAAGGATGAAACTTTGGTGAGAAAACCCAAGAAAAGCATGCCGCCCTCTGGTCCTCGGGCGGGTTTTGCGGTTAAGCTTGTTCTTATGGCACAAGATGCAAAACATATCATTGTAAAACCAGCAAGCCAGCCTTTGGCGCAGCAAGAGGTTTTGGCGAATCGGAAATTTATTTCCCTCATTAAGGCGTTTTTTGCCAAGCTGTTCGATGTGGCGCTGGTATTGGTGGTTTTGCTGGTGACATTACTGACGATTGTGTTTTTTGCCCTTATCACGCCATTGGTGATGCTGTTTTCGTTATTGATTAAAAAATCACCGCGCAATACCGGCTGGAATACGGCCGATGCAGGCTGAGCATTTGTCTGGCCGTGCTAACGCCTGCATGGCAAATGGATAAGCGGGGGCCACTTATTCCTGGAAACGCTGTTTGTAATTTCTGGAAATTTTGCAAGACACTCCTTATGCTCATGGGCAAAGGAGGTATGCCTTATGTCCGCCCCCAAATTTCCCGCCCTTTTTGATTTTTCAAAGTCGTCGCTTCGGGCGATAGGCATATATACCGGCCTGATGCTGGTTGGTAATCTCATCTGGGAATTTGCCCATATGCCGCTTTATACCTTGTGGGAGGAGGGGACCAAGGCGCAGATCATTCTCTATGGTCTCCATTGCACGGCGGGCGATGGGATTATTGCGTTTTCCTCTCTCATCATTGCTCTTTTGATAACCGGGCGGCGTGAATCCTGGTTATCCTCTATACTGGCTTTCAAAAGAACCGTTTATTTGGCGATGTTGTTCGGGGTTAGCTATACGATTTTCAGCGAATATTTGAACACCGAAATCCGCCAATCCTGGGCCTATACATCGGCCATGCCGACCATTCCTGTTTTTGGCACAGGGTTATCGCCGTTTTTGCAATGGTTGATTTTGCCGGGCCTTGGCTATTGGTGGATTGGCCGGAAATTTGTCGGCAAAAACGCCTAGAGCCTTTTTTCGTTTTGATACCAATCAAAACCGGGCTCTAGGTCTTTGTTTTTGAGCACTTCTTATCCGAAAACCG
Organism: Parvularculaceae bacterium; assembly: GCA_026989615.1. GTDB lineage: Bacteria > Pseudomonadota > Alphaproteobacteria > Caulobacterales > Parvularculaceae > S012-90. Next base: position 13,803 of record JALSJA010000086.1, read on the forward strand.
GTTCCCACTTTTCGGGAAGTGCTCTAAGTCTTTGTTTTGACGCTCCTGAGCCAAGGCGAAGGGCCGGACGGATAACCGGCCTCACCCTGAGGAGCCGCGAAGCGGCGTCTCGAAGGGTCCACTTATCCTGAAAACGCTCTAACCAGCATCAATATCTTCCGCCCCCATATCCCGGTGTTCACGCTCCAATTGCAGGGTCGAGAAATAAAATTTGAACTCCTGCTTCAGCAAATCTTCTGCCCGGCGCAAAATATCTTCCGCCTTGTCGACAGTCTCGATTTGAATATGGGCGGTAAAAATATTCTGGTTTGAGGTCAAAACCCAGGCATGAACATGGCGCACGCCTTTGACGCCGGGAATATCGGTAAGGGCTTTTTTGATAGCTGGAATATCGACATCTTTGGGTACGATTTGCATGAAAATATCCATGGCATCCTTGATGATTTTATAGGATGCCCAGAACAGGACGAGGCCAAAAGCCATGCCGAGAATGGCATCTATATCGGTATAGCCGGTAAAATAGATGACCACAGCGGCAATGATGATGAGAATGGAGCCGACAAAGGTCTGCATGATATGCCAGAACGCTCCTTGCATATTGATATTGTTTTTCTGGCTTTGGTAAATCAGTTTGAAGGAAATAAATTCGGTGACGAGACCGCCAAGGGCGGCCAGTAACATGATGCCGGTGGGCAGCTCGAACTCTTTGCCAAGGCGATTATAGCCCATATACATGACATAAAAGGCCATCAATAGCAGAAACACACCATTGAGCAGTGCGCCGGTAATTTCTGCGCGCTTGAAGCCGAAAGTTGCCTTGTCATTGGCGGCGCGGGCAGAAACCTTATTGGCAATGAAGGCGATTAAAATGCCACCAACAGCTGAAAAAGTATGAAAGGCATCGGAGATTACCGCCACCGATTGCGAATAAAATCCGAGCGCCAATTCGATCAGGAAATAGACCCCGGTCAGCCAGCCGGTAATGGTGAGGATGCGGGCATCGGCTTTTATGCCATGGAAGCTGCCGGAATGATCGCCGCCATTTGCATTGGTTTTGCTTTGACCGTGTGTTTGGTGTCGGTTTTCTGCCATGATGGAATATCCCTCTCGATTGGCCTGACTTTCAAGAATGCCATGATTTATCCGGATTGAATGGAATTATTTTCCCGCTTGGGCAAGATATACCCCCATAGGGTATAATTCAAGAAAGGGGGTATCACGCTTGCGCGAGGTTTTGGAAGCTTTCCAAACTATTTGAATGGGCCTATAGGCTTGGGGGATTCGTCACATCCTTTTGATGGACCGAATGGCTTGAGAGGGAAATCACAACCGTGCAATTGCGTTTTTTATTGGCATTTCTCGCCATGTGTCTGGTCTGGGGCTTTCATTTTGTGGTTTTGAAGCTGACTGTGGGCGAAGATGCGCCGCCTCTATTTTATGCCGCTTTGCGTATGAGCATATTGGCGCTTATCCTGTCGCCGCTTTTGCGCATCCATAAGGGACAGATGGTTCGGATTTTGCTGGCGGGGATTTGCCTCGGAGGGCTGAATTATGCCTTCATGTTTTCGGCGATTACGCGGGTCAATGCTTCGGTGGTGGCGATTGTTCTGGAATCCTATGTGCCGATTGCGATGGTTTTATCGGTGATTTTCCTGCATGAAAAAATTGGTTGGCGGCGGGTTGGCGGGCTGGTGGCCGCTTTGGCCGGGGTTGTTTTAATCGGCTCGGCAAAGGGTGTGGCAAGTTTGGGGGTGGCGCCATTGCTTGGCATTGCTTTTACCTTTGCAACGGCGATTTCTGAAGCTTTCGGGGCCATTCTTGTTAAATCCACCAGGGATGTAAAACCTTTGGCATTGCTGGCCTGGTTTGCGCTCGTGGGGTCGGTGGTTTTGTGGACGGCGACCCTGTTGTTCGAGGAAAACCGGATGCTGGCCTTGCAGGGGGAAAATCGCTGGCCCTTTATGGCGGCGCTGGCTTATTCGGTGTTATTGGCGTCTTTGTTCGGCCATTCGACCTATTATTGGTTGCTGTCGAAATTTCCGGTCTCGCGGGTCTCGCCGAGCACTATTGTTGCCACTCTGATCGGGGTTATGGCCAGTGTTGCTATTTTGAACGAGCCGCTGACATGGCAATTAATTGTCGGTGGGGTGATGGTTATCTCCGGGGTTTGGGTTATTATCCGACGCAGTGCCCATGACGATAAAACCCCGGCCGATAGTATCGCTCCTGCAGAGAATTAGATTTTATGATTGCAAAAACAAAAATGAGCGTCATCGACAGACCGTCGCCCAATTTTGATGACCGCGAGAGCGGCGCGCCGGATATGATCGTGCTGCATTATACGGGCATGCCGACAGGGGCGGAGGCTTTGCAGCGGCTTTGTGATGGGCAGACGAAGGTTAGCGCCCATTATCTGGTGGAACGGGATGGCAGGATTTACCGGATGGTGGCGGAAGAAAAACGCGCCTGGCATGCGGGAATTTCCCATTGGGCCGGGCGCGACGGGATCAATGATTATTCCATCGGCATCGAGATTGTAAATTCCGGCCATTGGTTCGGCTATCAGGATTTTCCGCCGGTACAGATGCGGGCGGTGATTGAACTGGTGGCGGAGATTGTCACCCGCCGCAATATTACCAAAGAGATGATTGTCGGCCATAGCGATATTGCCCCGACCCGCAAGGAAGATCCCGGGGAACGTTTTCCATGGGTTGAGCTTGCGGCGCGCAATCTCACGCTTTTTCCTTTTGATGGCGAAGCCATGGCGGAAGATTTATTGCCGGATTATGAGCAGAGCCTCACAGCTTTGCGTGGGATTGGCTATGGCTTTGAAGTGCCTCATCACGCCAGCGCTGTCCTTGCTTTCCAAAGACGGTTTTGTCCAAAGGCGTTGGGGCTGGGGCTTGACCCGCTGACGCGCACAGCGATCTTGCATGTGCGCCAACAGATTACCAAAACCTAAATAGATAGCGGTAATTTTTATCAGCCTATGGATAAGGCTTTTTAACCTTCTTCATTTACCAAGATTATGGAAGACCTCGCGGTCTGGAGAATTATTTTGGAGATGAAATTCATGGCAAATACGATCCGTTTGATATTGCCCCTGATGATGGCGCTGGGTGTAACCGCCTGCTCGTCCATGCCGTCTGTTCCCTTTACGGGTAAAGACAAGGCGGACAATGAGGCCGTTTACAATGCCGATGGTCGCTATATTGGTGAAGCAACCCAAAGCGCGATGTTGAATGCCGTGGCTGCGCCGCGCCAGTGTTTTGCGCCGGAAAATCAAACCGGTGCGCCAATCCGTTTCAATCGTGAATCGATTATCGACCAGCCCAGCCTGGTCAAACGCGAGATGCAAAAAGTGCCGCCGCGTCCGGTGGGGGACCGCAATTTCTATTGCGCCGCCTTTGCTTACGCCGTTGATGAGCGTGGGCGGGTCACCGATATTGCCACGCTTTACAATTCGCATCCGGGAATTGGCGGGGTCAATTTTGCCCGCGAAGCGCGCAAGACCCTAAAGCAATGGCGCTATCAACCAGGACAGGTTGATAAAGCCCCGGCCAAATTTACCGGGCTGAGCACCGTATTTTACTACGAATTCAACCAATAGGAATTCTCGATTTCGAATGCGAAAAAAGATGGCTAAAGCCGCTTTCGCATTTGGGGGTAGGGGGTAAGAGGGCCCGCTGGTGATGCGTATTATGCACTGGCGGGTCCTTTTCATTTTTAGGTGTCCGAAATCACCATCTTCCCATCCCCTTTAAGAAGGCCTATATGCTCAGGGCCATGGATAGACATATACCACCGCTGACCTTGGAGACCGCCAAATCTATGGATCTTGGCGTGCCCAGGGGCGCGCGGGTGGTGGTGGCCATGTCCGGCGGGGTGGATAGCTCGGTAACGGCGGCGCTTTGCCATTATGCGGGCTATGATGTGGTCGGGGTGACCATGCAGCTTTATGATCATGGGGCGATGATCCGGAAAAAAGGTGCTTGTTGTGCGGGGCAGGATATTCATGATGCCCGCAAGGTTTCAGAGCGCCTTGGCATTCCCCATTATGTGCTCGACTATGAAAACCGCTTTTCCGATGCGGTGATGGAAGATTTCGCCGATACCTATCTGGCCGGGGCAACGCCCATTCCCTGTGTGCGCTGTAATGAGCGGGTGAAGTTTCGGGATTTGCTGGAGATGGCCCGGGACCTCGGTGGCGCATGCATGGTTACCGGCCATTATGTGGCAAGGCGCGAAGGGACGAACGGGCCGGAACTGCACCGTGCTGCCGATGATAGTCGTGACCAAAGCTATTTTCTTTTTACGACCACAAGGGAGCAGTTGGATTTTTTGCGCTTTCCTCTGGGGGATCTGCCAAAAACCATTGTCCGCGATATTGCTCGCGAACTGGATTTGGTGGTAGCCGATAAGCCCGACAGTCAGGACATCTGTTTTGTTCCCGAAGGGCGCTATAGTGATATTGTCGAGCGCTTGCGGCCGGGGGCGGCGCAGCCCGGGGACATCATTCATGTGGATGGCACGCTTATGGGCGGTCATCAGGGGGTTATCCATTATACCATCGGGCAGCGGCGTGGTCTTGGCATAGCCATTGGCGATCCGCTTTATGTGGTGCGCCTCGATGCCGACAAGAAACAGGTGATTGTCGGCCCCCGCGAAGCTCTGTTGACGGCGCGGATTGACTTGAAAGAAGTCAACTGGATTGGCGACGGGGATATTTCTGCCGCCGGTTTGCCGATTGGCGTGAAAGTGCGCTCCACCACTGCGCCGCGTGGAGCAAAGCTTGTTCGCGAGGGGGATAATGTTTTTATCACCCTTGATAATCCGGAAGAGGGGGTTTCTCCCGGTCAGGCTTGTGTCTTTTATGAAGCCAAGCAAAATGCCACCCGCCTTCTTGGGGGTGGTTGGATAGCGGGCACGCGCTCGGCGCTGGTGTAAAAGTACAAATTCTTACCATAGATCCAGCCCCCTTCGACCCATGCCTTTGGCATGGCCCACTTCCCCCGTTATGACGGGGGAAGAAGAACCGGGAGCGTTTTTTAGCAAAACTATCCTGTCAGGCGGGCGAAGAAGTCATCCATATAGGCTTGATCGACGAGGCCATTTTCCAGCGCATAATCTTCGCAGACCTGTTCGGAGCCATCGCGGAAATCCTGATAGGCTTCATATTGCGCGGCATTGGCAAAATGCCATGTCAAATCCTTGGTCCATTGATCGCGCGCGGCCTGATCACCGGTGAAGCGGGCAGCAAAAGCGTCGCGCATATGCACCGAATGAGCTTTGACGATGGCGCCAAAACTGGTTTCATTGCTGGCATGCTCCTCGCGGGAGATGACATCGGCGGTGTAATAGCCGGTGCAGAAATTGATCGCTTGCGCTTTGCCTTCGGCAGTAAATTCATAAACCCCTTCGGAGACCTGCCGCACCGGCCAGGCCGGATTGTCATAACCGGCGGCGGCGGCGCTGATGGTTAAAGCCGCACCGGCAAAGCCGATGTAAAAAATATTCGTCAATGTTAGGCGCATTGGACCCTTCCTCTTGTCTGCATGACCCACCCCAAAAGGCGCGGGTTCCTTCCACACTCAGTTTCCATCTCAAAGGGGTGCGCATCAGCCAATTTCCCGATTGCCTTAAGACCCGTCCCATATCTTTGATCTGTGTGATAAAGTTACGCCGATTATATCGGTTTTGGCAAATGTAAAGAATATTTGACATCCGGTAACAACCGCCCTATATGTCTAATATGTTTTACATCTGGCAAGGGGCGAGCGGTTCCGGAGGAAGGGCATTATGACACCGACAGAAAAATACACATGGGGATCACTGATTTCAGGCATTCTTGTCTTTGGCTGGTTCATTATGAAAATGACCGACGGTTTTTCGATTGTCGCTTATGAGGGCAATGCCCTGCTGTCGATTTTCATCGGCGTGATTATCGCCACTATCATTGCCAGAATTATTACGGCCAGCGCTGCCGCCATGTTTTTTGGCTATAATGAACAAGATGAAGATTATATGCAGGATGAGCGCGATCTGGCGATTGAAAGAAATGCCGACCGTATAGGCTTTCTTGCCGTTACCAGCCTCGTCGCCATCATCATCATGCTTTTACTATTGCAAGATAGCAGCCCATCTTATCGCCTTGGTATTGAAGATTGGTCCTTACGCATTGAAGGATCAGCCGGAATGTTTTTTGCCTTGATGTCGTCCTTGTTCGTGGGCCATCTGGTGAGAGACAGCGCGATTATTCTGTTCTATCGCCGTCATGCTCTGGCGATTTAGGGCGAACCGGCATGGTAGTGAAAAAGGGTCGTATAAGGAATAATATTCGCGATTTGCGGGTGGCCGCGGATTTGACGCAGGCCCAGCTTGGTGAAAAGATTGGCGCCACCCGCCAGACCATAATCGCCATTGAGCAGGAGAAATATGCGCCATCTCTGGAATTGGCCTTTCGTATAGCTATTTGTTTTGAAGTGCCGTTTGAAGCGGTATTTTCCTATGAATCGTGAGGATTGTTGACTTTAGAGCCTATTTTCGTTTTGATTGGCATCAGAACCGGATAGCCTCTACTAAGCCCTATGGCTTTTTGCCCTTTATGGCTCTATTATCGCCTTGGGGTCGTTATTCGATTTAGGGAAATTCAAAAAATGCGTATTTTAGGAAAGATCGTATTGGGGCTTTTTGCCCTGATCGTTATCGCTGGCATTGGTGGTTGGGTTTGGTTCTGGGGCAAGCCTGTCGGGGTCAATAATTACATCAACAAAGTCACTTTGCAGATGGCGATGCAATCGCCGGAGATTTTAACTGCCATCGGGGCGATTGATAACAGCCTGATCGATTTTCATTCCGGCAAGCTCGACGATCACACCAAAGCGCAGGACGAGAAATTTTTGGAGGCGGCGCGCAAGGCGCGGGCGGGTCTTGATAAATATGGTCCCGAAGGGCTGGAAGGTCAGGAGCTTCTGTCATGGCAGATTGCGGCATGGTTTTATGACGATATTATTCGCCAAGGCGAATATGAATATTCAAGCTATCGCATCAATCAGATCTCTGGCGTCACGGTGAATATGCCGCGTTTTCTGACCGATAGCCATGTGATTGTCAGCAAGAAAAGCGCCAAGCGCTATATTATGCGTCTCAATGAATTTGGCCGTGTGTTGCGCGAAGAAAAAATACGCGTCGCGGAAGCACGCGACAATGGCGTTATCCCGCCGGATTTCATTATCGAAAAAGCATTGACCGGTATGCGCAGCTTTATTGAAGGCGGAGCGGCGGAGAACCCTCTCGTGACGACCTTGCCGGACAAGCTTGATAAAATTGAAGGCCTGTCGGAGGCCTACAAAACAGAATTGATCGCCGAAGCTACGCAAGCCGTGGAGACGCAAATCATTCCCGGTTATGAGGCGATGATTGATTTGTTTGAAAATGAGTTATTGCCAAACAGCAATCATGATGCCGGCATCTGGCGTATTCCCGATGGTGACGCGATTTATGCCATCGCGTTGAAAGCCTCTACCAGCACCGATATGAGCGCCGATGAAATCCATCAGCTTGGCCTGTCGGAAGTGGCACGCATCACTCTTGAAATGGATGCGATTTTGCGCGGGGAAGGTCTGGAAGAGGGCAGTGTCGCCGAGCGGGTGCAAATCATGATGACCCGGCCGGATCAGATTTTTTCCAATGATGATGCAGGGCGGGCTGAATTGCTCACCTATCTGAATGGGCTGAATGATGAATTGCTGAAAAGGGCGCCGGATTTCTTTGTTACTTTGCCACCGCAAGAGCTGGAAATTGTACGGATACCTGAATTTTCGCAAGATTCAGCGCCGGGCGGTTATTACAGCTCGGCAGCGCTGGATGGGTCGCGGCCAGGTCGTTTTTACATCAATTTGAAGGACACCGCCGATAATCCGAAATGGACCCTGCCAACCCTGATGTATCATGAAGGAGCGCCCGGGCACCACTTCCAGATTTCCGTGGCGCAAAATATCAAAGGTGTGCCGTTCATACGCACGCTCGGTCTGTTTGGTGCCTATACGGAAGGTTGGGCGCTTTATTCGGAATATCTCGCCGCCAATGATATGGGCATGTATGATACCGACCCTCTCGGAGACCTCGGGCGCTTGCAGGCCGAGATGTTCCGTGCTGTGCGGCTCGTGGTGGATACCGGTATGCATGCCAAGCGCTGGAGCCGGGAGCAGGCCATTGCCTATATGATGGAAAATACAGGCATGACCGAAGCGGAAGTCACCCGCGAGATTGAGCGCTATGTGGTCTGGCCCGGTCAGGCAACATCCTACAAGGTCGGGCAATTGGCTATTTTGCAAATGCGGGCCAAAGCAGAGGCCGAATTGGGGGCGGATTTTGATTTGCGTGACTTCAATGAAACCGTGCTCAGCAATGGCGCCATGCCGCTCGGTATTCTCGAGCAGGTGGTTGATCAATGGATTGCCGACCAGTCGGAAAGTTAAGCCATAAGATATATTGCGTCTGTAGGCCTGTATTCATGCGGTTTTTGGTTGTTGCCTGAAACAGGCCTATGGTTTTCTCACTCATCAAAGAGGAGGAATAGATATGCGTATATATGGTTTACCCGTAATCGGTATTTTGCTTGCTGCTGTGGTGGTGTTTCTGATCGGTTTTGTCTGGTATGGGATAGTGTTTGACCAGCAATGGATGCAAGCCTATGGCCTTTCGGAAGCGGATTTTGAGGGCAATTCGCCATGGTGGATGGCGGCCGGTTTTCTTATTTCCGTGGCCATTGCCAAGGCTATTGCATTTGTTTTGAAATGGAATGACTGGCCGGGCATGGGACGTGCCGTCTATATGGCCGGGATGCTGGGCCTTGTGCTTGGTGGTGCCATAGCGGCCTATGGCTATGTCTGGACGCCGGATCATAATTTGACCCTATTTCTGATAGATTGGGGGCATATGGTTGTCACATGGGTTGCCGCCGCAGCGGTGCTTACCCTGCTGAAAAAAGTGTAAAGCGTTCTGAAAGCTAAAATGGCCAAAAAAAAGAAAAAAAGAAAATCTACTAAAAAGCCCCGCCGCCGGATTTCTCTTGTGGCGGGCTATCTCATGCGGGCGGCGTTACTGGGTATTGCCTTATCAATCCTGTGGGTCGGGCTTTATCGGTTTGCGCCGATCAACGGCACCAGCCTGATGGGCATGCGCCATCTTGGCGGCACCGAAATTTCCTATCACTGGACCAGCCTTGATGATATTTCGCCCAATCTTGTGCGGGCGGTGATTGCTGCCGAGGATAACAAATTCTGTGCGCATTTCGGGTTTGATCTTGCGGAGATGAAAGCGGCCTATGAGGATGCCATGGCCGGATCGGGCTGGCGCGGGGCCTCCACCATCTCTCAACAAACCGCCAAAAATGCGTTTTTGTGGCCCGGTCGCTCGCTTCTGCGTAAAGGGGCCGAGGCGTGGTTCACCCTGCTGGAAGAGGCCATGTGGCCGAAAAGGCGGGTGATGGAGGTCTATCTCAATATTGCCGAATGGGGGCCGGGAGTGTTCGGAGCCGAGGCGGCGGCGCAATATTGGTTCGGTAAACCGGCAGCGCGTTTGACTGCCTATGAGGCGTCCCTTTTGGCGGCAATCCTGCCAAGCCCCAATAAATGGCGGGCCAATCCGCCGGGGCCTTATGTGGCCAATCGGGCTTCGTCTTTGCGGCGGAAAATGAGCGTGGTGCGGGCTGAAGGGCGTGATTTATGCGTTCAAGGCAAATAAATTGTAAGAAGATTGACCTGCCTTGCCAGAGGCGGGAAACTGGACCCTTATTCCAAAGGAGAATTTCCATGCGCCTTATCATTCTTTTTTCTGCCATTGGTGTATTAGCGACAGGCTGCATCACCCCGATTCAGACCGGAAAATCACCTTATCCCGGACCTGACGGGCGTTATGAGACCTATCCGCAGGACCCGGCCAATCTGGCCGGCTGTGATGATCTGGTGGTGATCGAGGCCAATGATACTGCCAAGGGCATCGAGATGGAAAATGACTATATCGAGAAAACCTGGCCCGGATCGCGGAAAATAGGCCAGAGTCTTTCCCAATGCGGCTCCGGCATGGTCGATATTATCACCATCCAGCAGCCTGATGGCACCACAAGGGATGTGTGGTTCGATATTTCGAGCTTTTTTGGCAAGGTGCGCGGGCGCGATATTGACGACCTGCTGGATGAGTGATTTCCAGCCTGTTTATGGGTTCCGGCCCTAAAATTTCTCCTCCAAGAGCCTCCCGCACTGCAATATTGATTGCCAGAGCGGGCGGGGGGGCTTAGAAAACGCTCCAATGTCAGAGCTTTTACTGGAAATATTCTCCGAAGAAATTCCCGCCCGCATGCAGGACGCTGCGGCGGCGAATTTGCTGAAACTGGTGCAGGGGGGGCTGCTGGATGCGGGCTATAGCCCAAGCGGCTCCAAGGCCTTCGCCACCCCGCGGCGCCTGTCACTGGTCATCACCGGGCTGAACGCGGCCCAACAAGACCGTGTGGAAGAGCGCAAGGGGCCGAAAGTCGGCGCGCCGGAAAAGGCGATTGCCGGATTTTTGAAATCGGCGGGGCTTTCCTCGGTGGACGAGGCGGTGATTGAAGAAGGCCCCAAGGGATCGTTTTATGTGGCAAGGCGCGAGATTAAAGGCCGCCCGACTTCAGAGATTATTGCCGAGATTGTAACCGAGACCATCCATAAATTCCCATGGCCAAAATCAATGCGCTGGGGGGGCGGGGATTTGCGCTGGGTGCGCCCGCTCCATTCTATTCTGTGCTGTTTTGATGGCGAGGTGGTCGATTTTGAAATCGCCGGTGTGAAATCGGGCGATATTACCTATGGCCATCGCTTTATGGCGGAGGGGGCGATTCAAGCGCGCTCCTTTGAAAATTACATTGCCAAGCTCGTCCATGGCAAGGTGATGCTCGATGGGGCCCAACGCCGGGAGCATATTCTGGGTGAAGCAAAGGCCCTATGTCAGGTGCAGGGGCTGGAACTGGTGGAAGATGAAGGCTTGCTCAAGGAGGTTGCGGGGCTGGCCGAATGGCCTGTGCCTTTGATGGGTAGTTTTGACGAGAAGTTTTTGCAATTACCGGACGAAGTGCTGATTGCCTCCATGCGCGGCCACCAGAAATATTTCTCCGTGCG